>JAYRNY010000255.1:0-1679 GCA_041911975.1 bacterium
AGGTGGCTGAGTTCACATTACTGTTCGCCAGCGTCGCCTTCATCCTGTATGGCATCTTCACTTACTGCTCAATGACGGCGAAAAACTCCAAATCAATTGCCAGGCAAATGCTGGAATTGGAAGAAGTTACGGACTAGTTCAGAGATACTGGTTTTCCTACATATCGGTTTTCGCTTCGCTGCAATTAGCGCCACATTGGTGTGATACCGTCTCCTGTAAATTGGTACGGATTGCAGTTAAGTTGCAGATTAATCGCGTTGTTCCAATCGATATCCTGCACATTTTGCAGCTCTGCCGCGCGACGTGCCGCTGTTCCCATGTTCAAAATCTCAATCGCTTTGTCGCTAAAGCCCATTGCCTTCAGCTCTTGCTTAGCTTGATCGTTGTTGAAATAGCCGGGCACTTTCTCATTGGCGGCATTAATTTGCGTGTAGGCTTCCAGCGTCATTCCTTCCGCTTGCGCCTTCGATGCATCGTCCGTCTTTCCGTTCAGCGCAGCCGCATCGCTCATGAGCTTCTGCGCGAATTCCTTTCTAGTGCGCGCCGGAGCATCACGAAATGCCTGCAACTGTTTCTGTCTTCCTTGCAGCTCAGGCAACAGCTTTGCACCAGCCTCGCCCGCTTTTGCTGCCTCGGCAATGGCGGCATTGACCTTTTCCAGCTCAGCCGAGACGGCTTTCTGATCAATCGAATCTGCGTCGCGAATGGCTGCCTGCTGGGGCGTCATCGGTGTTAACGGTCTATTGTCCTGACCCGGTTGAGGTCTGACATCAGTTTGCGGCTTAACCTCAGGTTGACTGTCAGGAATTTTGAACTGCCCTTTGTACTTTTCGGTAAACATCTTGCCGAACTGCATTTGCTGCTCGAGACCGGAGACATCGCTGCCCCAGTGGGTACTCACCAACTTGTCGCCCATCGGTCTGCCGCCCTCACCGGGCCTGACGCTGTATTGCGCCATAAAAGAGAGGTTGTCGTTGTTCGTGCTCTTCTGCACCCAATCACGCAATCCTTGATACTTCGCATCGTTGGCGATTTTGTCCGTATCAATGAAGACAATCTGCATATTAGGATTTTTCGCTTTCAACGCTTCCAGGTTCTTGAGCGTCGCTTGCGTATCAGGCTTGTCCATGGAGCCGACGACAAAGGTCACTCCGCCGCCGTTTTTCGCGGCCGCATCGTAAGCACCCTGAAAATTGTCCGCATCCCAGTTAGTGACACGTTTCACGGCATCTTTGAAATCAGCCTTCTCAGCCCCTTTTTTCCACCGGTTTTCCTTGGGCGTGATCGTCCGTCCACTGTCGACGACTTCAAAGCCTGGATTGACGTACGGATTATTCCGGTCTTGTCCGGGCTGCGGATAGCGATCGTCCCTGTTGGGAAGAAGGTCATTTCTATTAGTGTCATAATCCACCACCGGTGGACGATATGGCCTGGTATCACAGGGCCTGATAGGAGAGCCTCAACCCATGTCCTTGAGTCCTTTCTTTTGGTAATCGGAAAATATGCGCCGGATAGAACCGTACTTAAACGCTACGGACATCAGATTGCAATTTTGTTGCAGGGCGATGGGAATACTACGCAACAACTTCTGTTAGTAACGTTTTACGGGCACTGCCTCATTGGAGTCGGCACTTCCAAATGTGAGCTTTTTGACAGCGCTCAATCGCTACGACACAATC
>JAYRNY010000256.1:0-7035 GCA_041911975.1 bacterium
AGAGAATTTTCAATTCGCCACTTTGGGGCAAGTAAAGTTCAAACCCATCTGATGCACCACCCAGTGCCCATTCGGGTGCGCTGCGCAGCGGGAAGATCAATCTCTCTTCTTGAGCCTGTCCAGTCAAGTTTGCATGCGTGCGATGGAAAAGATCGAATTTGCCGTTGATCTGGTTTTTATACAACAGATCTAAACCTTTATTGTCTGCCGGCACATTTGGAGCAAGAACTGTCATGGCAATGAAATCGGTCGTGAATCCCGGCAGTTTCAGATCGAGCTTAAGCGCCGGGCGCCTGCCTTTTGGCGCTTGAGTGGCGACGCTGACAATGCCTTTGTCATCGATGGAAAAGTCTTTTATGCCGTATTTGTCGTCGCAAGTGACGAGTTTTTTCAGGGCATCGCCTTTGTAAATCTGTGCACTTGTTGCAGTGCTGTTCAGGTTGCCTGATTCGTAACCCGCTTTGCCACCAGTTTCGGCAGTCCCCAAAATGATCGGGATAAACTTCTTAGCCTCGAGGTCCCATCTGAAGATTTTCACCCTGTCCCCAGCGGCTTGAAGGGAGGACTTCAGATAGCCGAACGGGAGAATGGGTTCGAACCTGTCTACAAGAATGTTGTGTTCGATGTCCCTATGCATTTGCGGCGCTTTTGTCATGCCATAGAGCGCGTTGCGGCAGACGTAGGACCCATGAATATGGTCCGGCAAACCAAGGAAAAGCACTTGCGGGTCGCCCTGGATTTCCGTTTTGTACAGCGAGTTCAGCTCGTGACGAATGGCGTTGGACTGCTCGCCTGCCGCCACCCAGGCTTGGTTGTTGGTCGAGAGCATTCCGGCCGCTGCGGTAACAAAGAGAGCTCCCCAGACTATTCGCAGCCGGTTGGCCGCGCGTAGCCATTTTACGGGGTTGCCCAGTTGCCTGACCGTAGTAAAACCAAACGCCATCAAGACGCTGAGCGGTACCGTCGCCAGGTATGCCAGCCGGCTGCCTTGCAAGTCGTCGGAGATAGCGAAGATCTTGTACACGGGCAGGAGCGCAAAAGCCAGCCAGACGGACGCGAACAAGAAAGCAGGAATCATTCTTCTTAAAATTGCAAAATTGGCCAGTGCCGAAACAGCAATAAAGCCAAGCGAAATTTGCCAGAAAAGAAGGATGGGATTATGGGCATCGAAGTAATCTTTGTTGGCTGGAATGAACAGCATCTTCAAGGCGTGCAGCCAGCCGTAGACGAAGTCTTTCACATTGGAAATGAAGAACAGCGAATCGTCGTAGCCGCCCACGAAAGTTCCCAGAGCCAACAAGCGAACCACAAAATACAGGGCGATGACGACAGCAAATGGAACAATTGCTTTGATTGCACTGATTGCTCCCGACACAAGCGTCTTTTTCGAACCGCCCCTTTCCCAGAAGAGAAGAAGCTCATAGGCAGCCATTGTTGCCGGTAAAGTGATGGCCATCTCTTTGGAAAGCAAAGCGAGGATAAAGGAAGCAATCGAACTGACACACCAGATTGCGGACTTTCCATCGCGCCACTGCATGTAACACCAGAAGGAGATGAGAATGAATGTGGTGACGATGGAATCGACGCGACCGGTGATCCAGGAAACTGCTTCCGGGTGCAGCGGATACAAGCCGAAGATAATCGATGTAAAGAACGCGAAAGCCAGGGCGCTGGCTCTTACTGCGCCGTTCGCAGTTTCCGAGTTGCTTGCCTCTTTTGAAAATGTTCTGCCCAATCTGTGAGCGACGAAGAAGAGTGAAACCGTCGAGGTTAAATGAAAAATCAAGTTGGTGATGTGAAAGCCAAGCCCATTTAGACCCCAGGTCATGTAGTCCGTGACCATGAATATGGATATCAAAGGGCGGTAGAACTTTGTCGTAGTGCCGTCCAGCCAGGAAGAGTAAAAGTTTTTCCAGATCAGCGTCTGATAGCCCATGGCCTGTTTAAGCCAGGTGAGATGGACGAAATCGTCTCCGCAAAAGAAATTGAATAAGACCGGCAAATAACAGAGAAAGGTTGCCAGTGCGCTGATGATTACAAACAGGGCAAGCGCGTTTCTCTCGAGCAAAGGAGAGCCGGCTGTTACTGCCGGTTTTTGAACTTCGCTGTCATTACTTTGTTCTAGCACTTTCACAATGACGATTTAGCGCTTCACACATTTGGTCTTTTTGATTCGGTATCACTCAGCGCCAATGCAACTTGCCGGGCACTAGTTTTTGTTTTCCATTGCGACATCGTATGCCGGGCGTTCTTCGATGTGGCAGCGAACTTCTTCGCGCGCTTTCAGTACTTTTGCAGGCATGCCGGCCACAACCATTCCAGGCGGCACATCGTGTGTAACCACGGAAGCACCAGCGATAACACTCTTCGAGCCTACGCGCACGCGAGGCAGAATCAGCACTTTGGCGCCGACGATAACGCCTTTCTCCAGATACGGGCCTTCGCGTCCCTTCTGGCATGGCGGATGCATACTGTCGACAGTGCAGGACAGCGGATAGAAGTGCACGTCGTCCTCGCATGTCGTGAACGTGGCGATGAACACATTGTTGTGAAAGCGGCAATTGTTGCCGACTGTCATTTGTCCATCCGACTGTGCCATTGTGCCGAATGAGCACATGTCGCCGAAAATGCTTTTCTCACGAATTACCGCACGGTGACCGGTCTGAAATCCTTTGCCGATCTTGCAGTCTGCATAAATGATCGTCCCCGATCTTATAGTCGAATTCTCGCCAATAATAAGCGACGGATTCTTATAAGTAGGATCGCTCAGATACCCGGACAATCGCTCTCCCAGGATGCATTGCGCACCGACATAGGAATTGGCGCCCAGTTTCACGTTCTCATAAATGACGGCGCCCGGCTCGATAATGCAATTGTCGCCAATCTGCGCTCCGGCGTAGATGAGAGCATCTTCGTGTATGCGTGTATTGGCTCCAATCTTCGCATCTTTGCTGATGCGCGGGTTTGCTTGTGTGCTGGTTTTTGTGGTCATGTCTTTGCCGCAGACTTTAGATGATGACCGGAGGTGTCGGAGTCGGAACCGCAATCGGTGGGACGGCAACTTCACCGGTCATTATTTCGGTAATCGCTTGGCCGACTGCCTGGATGTCTCGATCGGAAAGCTCGGGGTACATCGGCAGCGAAAGGACTTCACTGGAGAGACGCTCTGTGATCGGGAAATCGCCTTGCTTGTAGCCATAACCTTGGAAGGCTTCTTGCAAATGCAGCGGCACTGGGTAATAACACATAGAACCGATACCGCGTTTTGCCAGACCGTCAATTAACTTTTGACGCGTAGTATCGCCTACGGTGCTGAAGTTGGTTTCTAGAACGCGTATTGTGTATTGATGCCATACGTGCCTGTAATCGGCTTTGACGGCGGGATTCGGCAGAATTATGCCGGGGATGTGCTTGAGCGCTTCGAAATACTTTCCGGCGATGGCGCGGCGCTTTTCGGTCCAATCGTCGAGGTGGCGCAGTTTTGTGAGTAATACTGCTGCCTGAATTTCATCGAGACGGCTGTTAACACCAAGCTCTTCGTGGAAATAGCGTTGTTTTGATCCGTGTGCTCTCAAGCAGCGCAGGCGCTCTGCCAGAGCATCATTGCTCGTCACGATCATGCCGGCATCGCCGCAGGCGCCCAGGTTTTTCGTCGGATAGAAGCTGATGCAAGCGGCATCACCGAGGCTGCCTGTGGGCTTGCCTTTGTATGTTGCTCCGATCGCCTGTGCGTTGTCTTCGACAATTTTGAGAGCATAGCGATCTGCCAGGTCCATAATCGGATCCATGTCCGATGACTGACCGTACAAATGCACTGGAATGATTGCTTTGGCTTTCGGCGTGATGGCGCGCTGGATCGCTTTTGGATCGATGTTGAAAGTTTTCTCGTCCACATCCACGAATACAGGCTTTGCGCCATGCATGGCGATGGCTTCGATGGTGGCGGCAAACGTGAAAGGAGTGGTGATGACTTCGTCACCAGGTCCGATATCGAGCGCCCAGAGAGCAAGGATGAGGGCATCGGTGCCGTTGGCTACGCCGATTCCGTGTTTGGCGCCGCAAAGATTGGCGATTTGTTGCTCGAGGGTCTTATTCTTCTGACCCATTATGTAGTTGCCGCTACGCAGTACTTCTAAGACTGCGGCTTCCAGATCTGCGGCGATTTGAGGGTACTGCTCCTTGGCGGAGAAAATCGGGATATTGTTGCTCATGACAATTGTGTTTCCAGTACTTAAAAACTAGGGCGCCCGGTTTCGGAACTGGCACATACTATCCGGTCTTTCCTGGGCATCCAAGATGAAGTTGATAAGAATGGACCATCAGACAGTCTGATATCGGTTTAATGTCTCGAGAAAGTAGCAGGTTGGATTTTTTCGTCACTAGGTAGCGATTATTAGACTCTATTAAATAAGGTCCATAATTTTCTACAAAAAAAGAAGGAGGACATTGTCCTCCTTCGATAATTCACTTCCCTGCAGGTGCAGGTCGATTAGCGCTTGCCTTTGCCTGCTACTGCTACTGTGCGGGAAAGAGCGTTGGTGACGAACAGGTTGAGGCTGACGCCTTCTTTTTCTGCACGGTCAACGAGCGCTTGGTGGAGCGACTTGGGCAGACGCACCGTGAACTTGCCGCTGAACTTGGTGTAGTCGGAATCCGAGCGTGCTGCTGCCGGACGAGCCTTGGCTGCATGCTTCGCTACGTTTTTGCGAGCAACTACTTTGCGAGCTGCAACTTTCTTGTGTGCCGGTTTCGCTGCTTTAGCCTTGGGGGCTGCTTTAGCTTTCGATTTGGCAGACTTGCTCTTGGAACTGGCCATGTTTCACTCCTTTTGCTTTGGGGATGGTTTTGTAGGCACTCGTCGGGCAAAATTCCGAGTTGTGCGCAAGGCTTTTCGGCAGACCGAAAAGCCCAGCCAAGTCGCCGAATACATGTCGCGCGACTCGCTAAGTTGGTATGCCACCTACCACCACTCAAGGTGGCATATAGATTGTACCAAAGGGTGTATCTCTTTAACCATCATTTGGATATATTCTTCGCCGGTGATACCAGTGTTGAATTCGCGAAGTCCGCTCCACCGCTGGTGCGCACCACTTTTGATGGCTGATACCACGAAGTTAAAAAGTTACAGAGTATTACCGATGGTGCCTTTTTGATTGAGCGAAGAGGGGCTGTCCGTCACATAATGCCCGGCTTTTTACCAGTTGCCTGGAGTTGGTGGCATCGTTGATGACCCTTGTTTGAGTCGGCCGGAAACATTACCGCTCGGCCTTTACCGGCGCTTCTTCCAGGTGCCGCTGAATCCGGTGCCGAAACGGTGCCGAATCCGGTGCTTAATGCAGTACCGAATCCGGCGCTGAATCCGGTGCTCAACAGATGGGAGGGGGAACGACCCGGTTTCAGCGTTTGGAAGGAGCGCGCTAGTCCGGATGCTGGACCTGAAACGCCAACCCTGGTAGCGTTTCGCTTGCTGACACTGCAAGCGATTTTGGTATCGGCAGGGGTGCCCGCGGTTCCATATTTAAACTCAACTGCGAGCCAATCTGCATGGTGGGCCCCGGGCGGAAATTCCTGCAGCAAACTTTGGGTCTTCAGAAGGGACAAAAATGCCGTACGCATGTCTGGTATCGTGCGCTCGATTTTAACCAGGACGTTTGTCTCCTGGCCGGCTTTCGCGCTGGCTGAAATTTATGAAACCCTTGCCCATCTGGGGTTTTGAGCATTCCATCAGTCCTTCTCAGTGATACCGGGGATGGGGTGACACCAGGGGCGGGGTGGTATCAAGGGTGGAGTTGATACCGGGGGCGGAGTGGTACTGGCGGCGGAGGTGACACCAGGAGTAGGGGTGATACCGGCGGCGGGGTGGTACCAGGGGTGGGGTTGATCAAAAAAATTGGGGCAGGGGTAACCGGAAAGTTTAAAACGAGACCGATCGGTCGGAATCCGGGAATGCGCCAGGTAGTCGAGTGGCAGGCGGGCTGTCAAGGATTGCCGGCATCCTTGTGAAGGCAAGCAGTGTATGATGCACGCTACACGAATATCTGGTGTTGTATGGAAGTCCTCGTCGTAAAACTGAGCGCGATCGGTGATGTCGTACACAGTTTGCCGGCCGTTGGTTGGTTTAAAACGCGCGTACCGCAAGCAAAAATTACTTGGGTCGTTGAGCCCTTGTCCAAGGATTTGGTCCTGGGAAACCCTGCTGTGGACCGCGTGGTGGTTTTCGACAAAAAGAAGTTCAAATCGTTGTCCCCGACTGCCATGAAAGCATTCGCCAGGGAGCTCAATCAGATCAAATACGACGTAGCGCTTGATTTTCAGGGGCTTTTCAAGAGTGCGGCCATTTGCCGCGCGTCAGGCGCTCGCAAGATCTTCGGTTTCTCCGACGCTCGAGAAATGGCACCGTTCACGTACACAGACCGAATCAGTACAGGTGACTACAATTCTTACGATAAGCATGTGGTGTTGCACAACATGCGCCTGGCGAATGCAGCCGCCAACGCAGTCACCGGCAACAAAGTCGATGTCTCGGACGACAAAAAGCTGGCGGAGCACAGCAACTTTATTCTTCCTTCTATCAACGAACAGTCCATTCAAAAAATTGAAAAACTGTTCAGCGAATTGCAGAGTGCAGAGGCAACACCTTCAGCGGCGCATGCACCTCTGGTGGTGCTCATTCCAGGCACAACCTGGGTGACAAAGCTCTGGCCGATGCCATCATGGGCGGCACTGGCGACTAGATTTATCGCAAAGGGACATCGTATCGCTTTGATCGGCGGTAAGAGCGAAAGCGAGGCTAATAAGGAGCTAGTGGCGGAGATTCGAAAGAGCGCGGGCCAAGCGAATGTCGTCGATCTAACGGGAAAAACAAGCCTGTCTGATTTGATGGCATTGTTCTCGCGTTCTCAAATTGTCGTCGGCGGAGACACCGGACCGCTGCATCTTGCGGCCGCAATGAAAGAGCCCTCGATTGTTGGCGTATACGGCAGTACGCCCATCGGCCGCAATGGTCCTTTCGGTGCACACTGCACGGCTGTGTCG
>JAYRNY010000257.1:0-2570 GCA_041911975.1 bacterium
CAACGTCCGGAAAGTGGACAACGTCCGGAAAGTGGGCAGCGCCCTGAAAGCGGACAGCGCCCGGAGAGCGGTCAGCGCCCCGAGGGCGGTCAGCGCCCCGAGAATGGAGAACCAAGACAAAGACCGAACGCCGAACGCAAACCTGCATCAGAAGTTCTGCGCAGCCGCTTCAGTGAAATCGACAGTGACGGCAACAATCATGTGACCAAGAAAGAAATTGAGGACTATATCGCCAAGCATCAGAAAGATCTGACAGTGGCTGAGCAAAAGGCACTCGACCTGATGGCGAAAAATGAAGACAAGATCGAGAACTTCGTCAACGATCAAAAAGGTCCTGAGCATGGAATCTCACGCCAAGATCTCGACAAGCTTGACGAACTCGCCCGTGGCAGTGCCGATATGTTGAACACCCGTCGTTTCGATTCTCTGGACAAGGATCACAATGGTTTCCTCACCAAAGATGAGATCACGAAGGCACTCACCAACGAACAGCTGACCAGAGAAGAGCGCCTGACCTTGGAATTCCTCAAGGACAACTTGAAGTTGCTCGGCAAAGGCAACAACGACCGGAAAGGAATTGATCCAAGAGGAATTACTCTCGCCGACATGCGCTACTTCGCCGAACTCCGCTAAATTACTCCCCCCAAAGCCAAAAAATCAAGGAAGGAGCTACCAGCGCTCCTTCCTTGATTTTTGAAACCTTGTGCGAAACCAAGAGCTTAAACATCTATCAATTCTGGAAGAGAATCCGCAATAATCACAGGACTGTTTTTCGTTAGCTCATCGCTGCGAAAGACGCGTTTAGTTGTCATTGTTCCGAAGGAACCAAGGAGTTTAAATGTCAGGCGTTTACAAAATGGTAGAAATCGTCGGAACCTCGCCGGTCAGCTTTGCTGAAGCGACCAAGGAAGCCGTCAAGCGCGCGGCCAAAACCATCCGCCACATGGGCTGGTTCGAAGTAGTCGAGCAGCGTGGCGCCATTAAAGAAGGCTCCGTGGCAGAGTTTCAAGTCAAGCTGAAAGTTGGCTTCAAGCTGGACGAGTAACATTTCCGAACTGGAGCCTAAGCGATTAGAGATTGCCCGCGGCGCACGAAAGGCGAGATTTGCGAGCCTTTCGTGCATTCAAGTAGATTGGCGTAGCCGAGGCTGGAGCGGTTAAATTAAGTACCAAATATTCGGTCGCCTGCGTCGCCCAGTCCCGGCACAATATAGCCGTGCTCGTTCAGGTGCTCGTCCAGGGCGGCTGTTGTTATGTGAACATTGGGGAACTGCTCGTGAACCCGCTTGACTCCCTCGGGAGCGGCGACAATCGAAACCAGATGAATGGTTTCGACCTTCAGTTTGTCGAATAGATTGATGGCTGCGCACGCCGAGCCGCCCGTTGCCAGCATCGGATCGAGCACGAATACACGGCTTTCGTTGGGCAGGGCCTCGGGCAGTTTTGCATAGTAGGAAATCGCCTTTAGCGTTTCTTCGTCGCGCCTGAGACCGATGTGGTAGATGCGGGCCGTGGGGAACAGCTCCTGGGCGGACTCTGCAAGGATTAGCCCGGCTCTGAGCACCGGAGCAAAAACCACATAATCGCTCAACGCGACACCTTTTGCTGGACCAATCGGTGTTTCCACCCCTACTTCCCGTACGCCCAGCTCGCGCATTGCTTCATAAACCAGGAAATAGCTCAACTGCCGAGCCTTTTCGCGAAACTCACCGGACGGAGTCTGGTAATCGCGCAGCCTGGTCAAAATATTTCTGGTCAAAGGATGGTTGACGACTGTGACCTTATCAATCTCAGTTCCGGTTCCGGTGGAAGCCATGTGAGCTCACTCCTGCAATGCTGTGCGCTTATGCCGCTCGGGACTTAAGAAGGTTGTCCGCCTCTTGTCGAGCCCAGCGATCAGCCTCAAGTATATCGTCCAAACTGGGCTTTGAAATCGGCTTGTGCTTCTCTAATACCTGTTCTATCAACCGAGGTATGTCACGGAAGCTGATTCGCTCGTTAAGAAATGCGGCGACGACTATTTCATTGGCGGCATTCATAACGCAGGCGCTGGTGTTGTCCTCTGAAGCTACTCTCCTGGCGATTGCCAGGCAGGGGAAACGCTCCATATCAGGCTCTTCGAAGGTCAGCTGGCTGAGAGTGGTTAAATCCAGGCGCGGAACTCGCTCAGAATGAACCCTTTCCGGATGGAAAAGCGCGTAATGGATGGGCAGTCGCATATCCGGCACACCCATCTGACCGACTATGGAACCGTCGACGAATTCGACTGCCGAATGAAGGATCGATTGCGGATGAACAACGACACGAATTTTGTCTGCTGTAATATCGAACAGCCAGCGTGCCTCGACTATCTCTAATCCTTTATTCATGAGGGTCGCGGAGTCGATAGTTATCTTCTGACCCATATTCCAATTGGGATGTTTTAAGGCATCACTTTTGGTGGCACCATCAATTTGCTCTTTTGTCCATGTGCGGAACGGGCCGCCTGATGCAGTCAACCATATGTAGTCAACATCCTTCTTCGTGCAGCCGCTCAGGGACTGGAAAATGGCAGAGTGCTCGCTGTCGACC
>JAYRNY010000258.1:0-2355 GCA_041911975.1 bacterium
CGCGAGCCGGGCTTCGAGGAAAAGGCCGAGGCGGCCATCAAGAAGCTGGGCAACAAGAAGGGGGCGCTATATGAGGAACTGCGTACACGCTACCAGGAAAGCGGCGACGACGAGGCGCTGGAAGCTGCCCGTGCCTTGATCCACGAGCAGCAAGGCCTGAGCCTGGGTGACCGAGAACGCCTGCTGGGTTTCCTGGAAGGCGGCGGCAAGATGATTCTGGTCGAGCCGGAAGCGGTGCTGACGCCGGCTTCAAAAATGCCGGGGCTGGATGGGCAGAAAATGTCCAAGTCCTACAACAACACCATTTCGCTGCGCGAAGACCCGGACGTGATTTCCAAGAAAATCCGCACCATGCCTACCGATCCGGCGCGCGTCCGCCGTACCGATGCCGGAGATCCGGCCAAGTGCCCGGTGTGGCAGCTGCACGAAGTGTATTCCGACGAGCAGCGTAAGGATTGGGTGCAGCAAGGCTGCAAAGGCGCTTCCATCGGCTGCATCGAGTGCAAGCAGCCAGTGATCGACGCCGTGCTGGCCGAGATCAAGCCGATCCAGGAACGCGCCGCGCAATACGCCGAAGATCCGACCCTGGTGAAGAACATCGTCGCTGACGGTTGTGAAAAAGCGCGCAAGCTGGCGCGCGAAACCATGCGCGACGTGCGCGAGGCGATGGGGTTGAGCTACTCGTAAAAATTGATCTACCAACAACAAAAACGGATAAATAGAAAATGGAAGCACACAACCGATTTCTCCCTGAATGGTTCAATCGTATCCGCACTCGACAAATTACCCTTCCTAGATTCCAGAGATATGTGGCTTGGGGGCATGACAATGTTTCTGACTTGCTAACCACAGTGCTACGGGGTTTACCGTCAGGGGCTGCTCTCATCCTGGAAGTTGGCGATAAAGAGAAATTCAAAAGTCGCACCATGACCGATGCTCCCGAGTTGGGTGATCGCGTTACCGAACAGTTGCTCGATGGTCAACAGCGACTTACTGCGCTGTGGCGTAGCCTGCATGACAAGTACCCTGACCGGACGTATCTCATTTACTTTGAAGACGACCCTTCAGATGCTGGAGCAGAAAAACAACCGGTCGTCGAGGGGCAAGCAAGATGGGTTAAGAACGGCCTTCGTTTTCCAATTTGGGTTGATTCTCCGCGTGAATGTTGGAACCGAGGAAGAATCCCCCTCAGGCTGTTGGTACCAGGCGCGAATGATACCGATGTCGATAGCTGGGTGACTGCGGCGCTACCCGATGACCAGAAGGACTCACTCCAGTCTTTCAACAAGGTCAAGAACACAATCAATGGCCTTCGTACCAAAGTGCGTGAATTTAATCTCCCTTACCTTGCACTGCCAGTAACGACCAATAAAGAGGTCGCACTAGACGTATTCGTCAAGATGAACACGAGCTCCGTCAAGCTGACGACTTATGACGTTATTGTTGCTCTGGTCGAAGGTGAGACAGGCAAGTCATTGCATGAGCACGTGGATGAGCTTGCCGACGCTTGCCCTAGAGCGGCTGAATATGCCGATTTGCCAAGCCTCGTTCTTGATCTTGAAGCATTGCGGCAAGACCGTGTCCCTAGTCAGGCTGGTTATAAAGGTATCGACTATCCCGGGATGGTTGGAGACTGGCCAATGATTATTCAGAGCGTAAAGGGGCTTGTTGAGTTTCTTGAGGAAGAAAGCATATTCGATGCACAGCGGCTTCCTAGTTATACCCCACTACCGGTTATTGCCGCACTTTGGGAAATGCTACCGACGCAACCTGATCAGCTCGGCAACGCTAGGGCGTTGTTAAGAAAATACTTGTGGCGTGCTTTTTTAACTGCGCGTTATGAGCAAGCTTCCAGTAGCGGTGCATTACAGGATTTTCGGGCTTTGAAGAAAGTTTTGCTTGGCCAAGGTACAGAGAAAGATGTACCTGTGCTGAATCAGGAGTCTTATCCGCTTCCAACGGCGGATCTGATTCTTCAGGCTGGCTGGCCAAAGTCAAAAACAATCTTGGGGCGCGGAGTGTTGGCGCTTCAACTCAAATGCGGTGCTATCGATTTTGCAGATGCGAAACCCGCAACTGTTGCCTCAATTACGTCAAAGACTCATCCACGCGAGTATCATCATTTGTTCCCTGATTCGCTTCTGTCTGATGCAGGAGTACCCGCCGAGCAGATATTCCGAGCAGTTAATTGTGCTTTGGTCACTTGGAGAACGAATCGCACGATCTCGAACAAAGAGCCTTTAATCTACCTCAAGGAACGTACAGACAATAGCGCTCTTGGTGAGGATGAGATTAAACGCCGCTTACGTTCCCACCTAATTCCCTTCGATGAGTTTGCAGTTGGATACTCGGATC
>JAYRNY010000259.1:0-5362 GCA_041911975.1 bacterium
GTTTTTTCAAATGGCGAATAACAGCAGGCAGCTCGTTTTTCACCATGTTGTAGCAATTGATCAATTCGACATTACAGTCGGATAAAACAGCGCGCAAGTTCGGGTTTTTTGCCACCATGTGAAAAAACACCGCACCACCGCCCAAAAACGGTTCGAAATAGCGATTAAACTCAGCGGGAAACAAGCGCGTGTAATGTTTGAGCAATTGGGTCTTTCCGCCTGCCCATTTGACGATCGGAGAGGCTACAGGATAAATAACGCCTTGCCTATTCGTGTAGCCGACACGCTGGCGTGCCGCACCGGTGCTAGCAGCAGATACTACTTTTGCCAAAACTCAAGCCACTTCTTTCTAGTAATCTTCTTGTTGATAAATAGTGTACCTCCCAAACGTCAGGTCCGTAACCTCCGGCGAACACTGTCGAAAGAGAAATTCCTTTGTCGGCAAAGGTGTCAATAACCAATTCATCGCGCGCCTTCATGACCGAGAGAGGTAAGCGAAAGTAGCTTGTGCCGGGCAATACGTCCTTTTCATAGGGATCGCTGCCACCCACGTAAATCACCATATCCGGTGCAAATTTGCTGAGCGAAAGTCTTAAACCGGCGGCAGTTTTTTCCAAATAATGTTCTTTCTCGATTTCTTTTATCGGTATGTCGAGGTCGCTTTGCTGCTTGATTTCCGGCCAGCCTTCCTCGGAATGAACGGAGAAAGTGAAGACGCTGTCGTCGTTCTTAAAAGCAGCAGCAGTGCCGTCTCCCTGGTGGAAATCAAGATCTACAATCAGGGCTTTTTTGATCTCGCCGGTTTTTTGCAAGTGACGGATGGCAATGGCGATGTCGTTTATCGGGCAATAGCCGCGACCCTGATCGGGGAATGCATGATGATAGCCGCCGCCTAAATTGGCTGCTAGACCGGTCTGCAGGCTGATCTCACAGGCTTTGAGTGTGCCGCCGCTCTTTAGCTTGAAGTCTTCAATGATCGACGGCAGCGGGCGCACGGCTCTCTCTGGGAAGTATTCGTTCTCTCTGAATTCGAAAAGATCGATCCAGGTTTTCGGATCTTTCAGCGTCTCAAAATACTCCGGCGTATGGACCAGAAGAATCTGTTCGTCTGTGAGCGGTTGAGGTTCCAAATATGGCAGAGGTCCGCCAATGTCCAAAGCAAGCCTCTTGAGAACCATCTCTGCGCGATCTAGCGCGAATGGTTTATCAAAACCAAAGTCAGAAAGTGGGGTCTTATAGCGTGGAGAGAATACTAGATTGGTTTTCATGACCCGAGAAGTATAACAAGACGTTCTCATTTAAATGTCAAGATAAACTAACTAAATGAATTTTGAAGAAGTTATCCTCATGATCTTAGTCAGGTATAAGAGCCAAACGTGTGGAGCAGATTGAACCAAACCAGGCAACTCTTCTAGATTCGATCCACTTCTTTTCTTCTACGCTCGTCGCTTGGTAAAAACCAAACGCATCTAAAGCTCTTGACCCTATACGCGCGCCATACCTGAAGGGCAACCTCTCTGAATTGTCTTTCGGAGATGAACGCGCCGTTATTGCTGGTCAGAGCAGTTCCCTGGAGTGCACTCAATGCATTCCCAATGTGTCTTCGCCCGGAAAGCACGCAGAGCGCGAATGGTCGCTGCTCGCCTTGCTTCCGGCGAATCTATGTGGAGGTAGCCTATGTCTTTAGGCCCGTTAATGCTAGGGCTTGGTCTCCTGTTCGTGTTCCTCATCCTGAACGGGCTCTTCGTGGCGTTTGAATTCGCCATCATCGCGATTCGCAAGAGTCGCCTGGAAGAGCTGGTTCAGAAGGGACACGGCGGGGCGAAGCGTGTGCAAGAGATGCAGCACAAGATGGACAAAACCATCGCCGGTGCGCAGCTCGGCATCACGCTTGCCAGTCTGGCTCTGGGTTGGTTGGGAGACCATTCCATCCTGCCCTTGATCAAAACTGTAATGTCCGTGATCCCGGGTGTTGCGGATGCGCAACTGCCTGCTGGACTCGGCGTCTTCCTCTCATTCGTTGTGCTGAGCACACTGCACGTCGTTGTCGGCGAGCAGGTACCGAAAACCCTGGCGCTGCGCGTGCCTGAGCGGCTCGCGTTTTTACTGGTCGGGCCTTTCCGAGTGTTTTGTTTCATCACCGCGCCTCTGGTGTGGTTCATGGACTTGCTCTCGGGCCTGATCTTGAAGCTCTTCGGCGTTTCCAAAGCCAGTCATGATGAGAACCGTCTGCCCACGCCGGCGGAGTTCCAGATTCTTTTCGAAGAGAGTGTCAAGGCAGGCACGCTCGGAAAGCAGGAATCAGACTTCCTCAAGCGCGCTCTCGAACTGAAAGCGGTGACTTTGAAGGAAGTGATGGTGCCGCGCACGCGCATGGACTGCCTCGAAGACGGGATCAGTCTCGTCGACATGATGGCAGTGGCGTCGCGCACCAAGCACAGCAAGCTGCCGGTGTATCGCACGACGCGCGACAACGTCATCGGCATTCTCAACACGCGTGATCTGCATGACCTGTTCTACGCGCACCTCAAGGTGCGCGCGCAGGCCGGCACTCTGCCTGTAGGCTTGGGCGGCAACCCCGCTCCGGGTGCGGGCACGACCAATGTCGCTGCCGCCCCCATCGCCACACCCAAGCCCTTCAGGCTCGCCGACTATGTGCGCAAGGCTTACTTCGTGCCCGACACGATGCTGGCCAGCACGCTGCTCGAGCAGATGAAGTCGCGCAAGTTGCAGATGGCTGTCGTCATCGATGAATTCGGTGCGACTGTCGGTATCGTCACCCTGGAAGACCTGCTCGAACAGCTGGTCGGTGAAATCTGGGACGAGTACGATACGCCGGGCGCCGGCATCGAGCAAGTGGACGAGAATGCCTGGCAAGTGCCCGGCGACTTGACCATCTTCGAGTTCAACAAGTACTTCGGCGCCCATCTCAGTTGCGAAACGCACTGCGTGACGGTGGCCGGCCTTGTCATCGAAGCGCTCGATCGCCAGCCCGACGGCGGCGAGATAATCGAACTGCAGGGCTACAAGTTCACCGTTCTGGAGATCAAGAACCGAGCCGTATTCCGGCTTGGTGTTCAGCGTCCCCAGGATGCGGCTCCGTTGTCTCATCCAAGTGATGAGGGTCACGGCGCCTGACCGCCCATCCTGTCCGCTCGCTTCGACCTCTGCACCACATTCGGTGTGTTCAGGAATGTCGGCGAGCCGCCGACAACCCGATGAACAGCGGATCACTGGTGCACAGGTTCGAGGTCTGTCGGTTGCGTGAGAACGCAGCCGCATGAAACGCCGCGCTCAGTGTTTGACGCGGCCAAATGGAGTCTCCAATGATAACTCTACTTGCTATTGTCGCCGTGGCGGCTGCCGCGGTGACTTGTATCGCGATTATTCGGCGGGGCTCCGCTCGGCTGCGTGCCGAGGGCCGTGACCCTGCCGTCAACTCTTCTCCGTTTGTCGTCAAGCCGATGATTCAGCTTGGTGACGGCGCGGGGATGTTCGAAATCGTTTTCGGCGGCGCAGGTGTTGCCGCTGATTACAAACTTAGGGTCTACGGTGACCGCACCGGCACGTTCGACTTCACGCCGAGCGTGTCCTACCCGGTCAACCTGCCTGACGCCGAGCCCAAGATTCCCGTACACACCGTTTTCCGTGTGCCGGTGACCGGTCTGGAGCCGGGCGAGCGCTTTGCGTATCGCATCAATTTCCAGGGCAATCAGGTGTTTGCGGGCGCCGCGCAGGCTCCCACCGGAGTCGGCGAAAAGACGCGCGTCATCGTCACCGGCGACATCGCTAAATGGGGTGTCGACGAGCGCCGCATCGCCAACCGCATCTTCCAGGAAAAGCCGAACATGGTCGTTCTCCTCGGTGATATCGCCTATGACGATGGGCGTATCAATGAGTACCTGGAGAAGTTCCTCCCGGCCTACAACTCGGACCAGGCTGACAATGCTCTCGGTGCTCCCGTTCTGCGGTCGATTCTGACCGTGGCGGTGCCCGGCAACCATTGTGTCGGTCGTCCCGAGACGAAGGCAGTTCCGGACTTCAACGAGTTCGCAGACCACTTCGCGTACTTCGTGTACTGGGCTCAGCCGCACAATGCGCCGATTCCTGTCGCCGCCGCCAATGCCTACGGCAAGGACCTGATTGGTCCTAAGGCGCGCAAAGACGCTGTCTTCAACGCGGCAGGCAAGCGCATTCCCGGCATGCTCAACTTCTCCTTCGACCACGGCGACATCCACTGGGTGGTTCTCGACTCCAATTACTACACGGACTGGAGCGATCCGGTCATGCGTGATTGGCTGGAGAAGGACCTGATGGCGACAGCCAAGCCGTGGAAGTTTGTCGCCTTCCACCACTCCTGCTTCCACACCAGTCGCAAGCACAAGGATGGTTTGCGTATGCGGCAGGTTGTGGACATCTTCGAGCGTTGCGGCGTGAAAGTGGTCTTCACCGGTCACGTCCACACGTACGAAAGGACTTATCCGCTCACGTTCAAGCTCAGTCCCAGGGCTGCGGTCGAGGCTGTTGCCGCTGATGCAAATCAGCTCGTCAATGACTTCGCCAAGTACGAGGGCGAGTTCACGCTGGACAAGGAGTACGACGGCGAGACGAAGACGACTCCCAGCGGCATCATCTACCTGACCACAGGTGCAGGTGGTGCGCCGCTTCACACTGAGGCAATGCCTGATCAGCCGGTGCAGTGGGAGCCCCAGACGGCAGTCACGAAGCCAGGCCGGCATTCGGTCACGGTGCTCGATGTCTACGGCGGGGCCAAGATTGTGTTTCGGCAACTCACCGCTCAAGGTGAGGAGCTCGATCGCTTCGTAATTACGCAGTAGTTCCGAAGTGAAGCTGTACCGACGAACGAGCGCAGGGTGCCCGCGAAAGGCGAGCCTTCGCCGCCCGGAGCGCTTACAAATGGAACGGGCACGGGAAGCGGTAACACGCTTCCCGTTGCCTTGTTCTTCAATGCAGCGCCGATGAAAAACTCGATTCGGTAAATGGGTTAGTATCTCATTTGCGCGGCGACAGTGCGTTCGCCTGACACGACAAACCTGTTGGGTCGACGCCATGCGTCGACCGTCAAACGGAGTCAGGTCCTGTCGTTTCAGGCGAGCGCATTGTCCCGTGTTTTCGAGCCTTTGAAAAACGATGCTCGACAAAATTTTTGAATCAAACATCGGTTCACTGCACCCGTTTTTTGCAGAATTTCAAGACACAAGAAAGAAAAACAAGACTCACGACCTCGGAGGACTGCACAAATCTCCGAGGGGAAGGTGCAATATGACCCAGACAAGGACCGTTAAGGTCGCCCTTGACGCAAGTCATTCCAATGAAATTTACCTCGCAGCTCTGAAGCCCA
>JAYRNY010000260.1:0-3303 GCA_041911975.1 bacterium
AAGCTGGGCGCGGGCATTGACCTGAAGCATATCGGCTATCTGATTGTTGAGCCGTCGAATCACGCTTCTGGCGGCAGCTATGAGTTTGAGGCTTCCAGTTCGATTCTGGATGAGGCGCCAAGCCCACTGCCGGATTGGGTGAAGGATTTGGGGCGCGAGCGTCAAAGTTCCGCAATGCGCACCAACTATGAACCGCCGCGCTTTTACCCGGAAAGCGACCTTGATCGCGCATGCGCTGGACTGTCTTCCATCTCGTCAGATGACCGCGCCTTATGGGTGACGGTCGGCATGGCAATCCATGCTCACTTCGGCGAAGCAGGGTTTCCGGTGTGGGACGAGTGGAGCAGCAAGTCCCATAAATACGACGCCAAAGACTTGGTGCGCGTCTGGCGCAGCTTCCGGCATAAGGGACTGGACGGCGTTGACGCTGGTACGCTGTTCAAGCTCATCGCAGAGCATGGCGGCACGGCCGCATGTGCGCCGGACCTGAGCAAGCCATTGCCCCCTGTTCTGCTGGAGCAGGTAGCCGCTGAGACAGAGAAGCGTCTGAGTCTGCGCAACATCCCCTGCAAGCCATTGCAGGCCATTTGCGACTGGCTGTCTACGATCAGCGAGTCGTATCACCCGGATATCTCTGTTGTCGGCGCGCTGGCCATCGGCAGCGCCATTACTGGCCGGCTGTATGCCAGCGAAGAAGACAACTGGACGGCGCTGATGATGGTTGTGTCTGGCCCCTCTGGCGTAGGCAAAAACTATATTCAGGTTGGCGCAGAGCGGATGTTGATGGCTGCTGGCCTTGAGCGACGCATTGCTGGCGATTTCTACACGCACCAGGCGGCAATCTATGGCGCGCTGCGCAATGCGCCGGCCCATCTGTGTATCTCGGATGAATTTGGCGAGAACTTCTATGAGGCACGGAAGAACAACAACGCCAACAAGGCGACCGTGTTCAAGGCGCTGAAGCGCGTCTATTCCAGCGCCAACCACATATTCAAGTCGGAAACCTACGCCAACGCGCAAGACGATGACCGCAAGCCGATCCTGAAGCCTTCGCTGTCTCTGGTTGGCCTGACAACCCCGCTGCAGTTCTTTTCGGAAATCAAAACCGGGCACATCGAAGGCGGCCTGATGAATCGCCTGATTATCGTCAGTGTGGATCGTCAGGACGTGGCATCGATGCCGGAGCGGTGCGGGGTTCCCCCTTCGGGGCTGGTTGAGTGGGCAAAGCTGGTCAGTCGTCAAGACAACCCACTGGCGCATACCGCGTATGACCTTGAGCCAGTTCCGGTGAAAGTGGCATTCAGCAAAGAGGCGAAATCGGCATTCGCTCAATTCAAGACCGACCAGATGCAGCGGTGCGACGAACTGGAGCAAATCGGACTTGGCTCCATGCCTATCCGCTGGCGTGAGAACGCCATGAAGATGGCAACTATGCTGGCCGCTTGCGACAACCCGATCAATCCTGTTGTGACTGTCGATATTGCCGAGTGGTGCATCGAATATGTTCGCCAGCGTGGCGAGAGCACCATTGCGCTGCTGTCCTCCAGTTCTGGTGAGAACGACTACCAGCAGACAATGAACGCGGTTCTGGCGTTCGTGCGTCAGGCGGGCTCAGAAGGCAGAACGCTGACTGAGCTGTCACGGAAATTCAGATCCGTGAAACGTAGCCAAATGGCGGAGATTCGCGCTCATCTGATCGAGTCAGCGCTGGCTGAAGAGGTGTCATTACCAACGGCTGGGCGTTATTCCGCTCGCCTTGTAGCGGTAAGCAGTGGTGATGAATGAGCTTCTTTCCACTTGTTTCCGGGCTTTTTTACATGAGAAACAGCCCGCAAACCCGCGCCAGTAGGCTTTTTTCCTTATTTCCTTTATTTCCAGTGGGGGGGGTATGCGACCTCTCTATATATAAAAAACATTCACACACGCTTGGAAAAAAGGAAATAAGGGCTCAAACCCAATACTGGCGCGGGTTTGAGACGAATGGAAAGAAGTGTAAAAAAGGTGGGAAAAAAGGGTTCTTGGGAAAAAAGGGGTAAGTCATGAAAAATCGAGAGATTGACCAGCAGGTGCTTCGCCATCGGCTACTTGAATGCCTGAGTAAACGAGCCGACAAAGAGGCCAACAGAAACTACTGCCCTGCATGTGGCGCAGATATCTCTGGCAGGACGAAGCAGGTCACAACCTATACGGCGGCTGCGGCTCAACCAGCCAACCGTGGGCTTGGGTTCTCTATTGACGTATGGCGCGTATGCGAAAGATGCGCAATCAAGATCATGACCGGAGAGCACAAGGATTTGATCGTCAGCAATTCAATCGGCGCTGTTGTTGTCAGGAATGCGACATTCGAGAAAGGGCATTGAGCGTGATTCTGTTTCAGGCGATGGCATTGTTTCTGGCCGGCATGTGCCTCGGGGCGCTGGCGTTTTTCGTGTGGGCGTGGTGCGCGATGGGGGGCGAGTAATGGCCCGTGGCATGCGTTTGTCTGCGTCTGCCGCTAGAGCGATGGGCTTTGATCCGGCTCCAAAGAAAAACAAGTTCGGCGCGCGCAAGAAGGAAGTTGACGGCGTAACCTTCGACAGCACGAAGGAGGCCAAACGCTATCAGGCGCTGAAGCTGATGGAGCAAGCCGGACAGATTCGCGATCTGCGCACTCAGGTTGAGTATCTGCTTATTCCGAAGCAGAAGAAGCCATGTGGCGGACTGGAGCGAGCCGCGAGCTATAGCGCGGACTTTGTTTACTTCGATAGTGACGGGAATCAGGTGGTCGAGGACGTGAAGAGCGAGCCAACGCGCAAGAAGGCGGATTACATCCTGCGTCGGAAATTGATGTTGATGGTGCACGGAATTGAGATCAGGGAGATTTGATCGTGACGTATAGCATTTTCGAAGAAGCGAAACGCGAAGCGCTTACATACCTGATGCAGAAGCAGTGGGACTTGTACCTAATCAAGGCATGGCGCGAACGTCCGTTTTTACTAATGGCAGCTTGCGCAGGCGAGTTCGAACAAAAACATAAAGACGCCACCATGGCAAATATGCGCCGGTTTCCAATTTATGAAAAAAACCATTTCACTCTGACGGTAAGTCGGTTTGTCGCAGCGTTTTTGCCGAAAACAAATAATGCGTTGTGGGACGGGAAAACAGACGAAGAAGTAATTGTCGTCATGGGGAAAGAGCATCTTTTGACCCAATGCGCTGATCGAAGAAAGGTTGACGCTGAATCTTATGACCGGACGAAGACAAGAAAATCCCTGGCTGCTGCTGATGCAAGCAGACTCGCAGTTGAAGAGCACAACGGGAGGT
>JAYRNY010000261.1:0-3954 GCA_041911975.1 bacterium
ACACGCTTAAAGAGATCGTCGCCATTGAGACGAACATACGGCGCCCCCTGCTTCTTTAAAAACTGTTCTATCTGCTCGTTTGTAAAGGAAGGGCCTAAATAACTTCCCTTCATTCTGTCACTACCATTCCGGCTGGGCCGTGGCTGCTCATCATATTGATGCCACGCAGCCAGAGCAGCGCCGAGCGCCCCGCCGGCATCTCCGGCGGCGGGTTGAATCCATAGATTTTTGAACGGCCCCTCTCGCAGAATGCGACCATTCCCGACGCAATTCAGGGCTACTCCACCTGCAAGACAGAGATTTTCAACGCCGGTTTCTCGATGCAAGGTCCGGCTGACTCGTAGCATGACTTCTTCCGTGACCTCTTGAACGGATCGGGCCAGATCCATCTCCCGCTGTCCCAATTTGCTTTCAGGTTTTCTGGGAGGTCCTCCGAAAACCTCATCGAACTTTCCCCCGGTCATCGTGAGACCTGTGCAATAATTGAAATAGTCCATATTGAGCCTGAACGTGCCGTCCGGCTTCAGGTCGATCAAATGCTCATAGATTGCTTTCACATACTTGGGCTCTCCATATGGAGCAAGCCCCATGACTTTGTACTCGCCCGAATTGACCTTGAATCCCGTGTAATAGGTGAACGCGGAGTACAACAGGCCCAGCGAATGGGGAAACGGAAGTTCCCACAAAGGCTTCAAAGAAGGCCCGTCACCAAGCCAGGCTGATGTGGTCGCCCACTCCCCCACCCCATCCATGCAGAGCACAACCGCTTTATCAAACGGAGAAGGGTAGAACGCCGATGCCGCATGTGACTCATGGTGCTCCGAAAATAACAGCGGCGGCAAATCAGCCTTCTTCTTTCCCTCCGGAGACAACGCGAGAAACTCCTTCTGAAGAAGCGTTCTCAGAAAAAGCTTTTCTTTCAGCCAGACCGGCATAGCGGCGACAAACGACTGAAGACCTTTCGGCGCAAAGGCCAGATACGTTTCGAGCAAGCGCTCGAACTTGACCAGCGGCTTGTCGTAAAAAACCATATACTTCAAATCCGTCAGGGAAATATTTCCCGTCTCCAGACAATACTTCACGGCCTCATGGGGGAACCCAGGATCGTGTTTTTTTCTTGTGAATCTCTCTTCCTGCGCAGCTGCGACAATTTCCCCGTCTCTGATGAGACACGCCGCGCTGTCATGGTAGAAGGCTGAGATGCCAAGGATATAGTCGCTCTTCATAATACCGCCTTTTGTTAGACCCAATTCTCCTTACTGATATAACCGATACTCAATTGGCGAGACCGATCAGACACTGACTTCTCGCGTCACAATTTCCTCAACCATATTTGCATTCTCTGAATTCCGAAGGGAATAAGTAAATACTTCTTCAGCACTATGCCCGAGCGCTCGGCCCCTAACATGCGGGCACCTACAGACAAGCAATTCATCGTCAATGCTCAAAAACACCGCAAACGATTAATTAGCTTGGGGAAAATGGAAGATAGTATCGAACCGCGCTCCATAGCCCCAATCAGAAGGCGCACTGGAACCTGGCGATCCGACTGTATCCGTTTCCGTTCACGCCAGATGGAAGGAAGCGCTTTAACCGCGTCTTTCTTAGCCTTCAGTACAATCCAACGTCGCCAGTATAGCGTGAACCAGAGAAGCGAACCAATGTTTACGAGAATATGAGCGGGCAAATACCACCACACATAGGGAGCCGGCATATTCCTAAAATAGGTCCAGACCAGATTGCGCTGCACATGGTAGACGGAGAAATCGCTTCCCTTTCCCGTAATGGCTGACCCCACGTGACGAACGATTGCCTCGCGGAGAAACCGGCAACGCGAACCGTGCAATCGCAATCGAAAACCGAGATCGACATCTTCGTGATAGCAAAAATATCGCTCGCTAAATCCACCGACTTCCTTAAATACCGCACGTTTGTAGAACCCGGCTCCGGCACAGGGGGCGAACACGTCTTCAATGCCCTGCGGAAGTTTCGAAAGCGTCACGCCTTGGTATCGCGGCCAGGCGATGCCATCGACACGATAACAATCCCCGGTCCCGTCGAGAACATCCGATCCGTCGGCGCTCACCATGCATGACGCGAATGTGTCAAACTCAGGATGCTGCCTCGCGCTTTCGATAAATACCTGCAGCCACCGCTTATCAGGAAACGCGTCGGGATTGAGCAAGGCGATCCATTCGCAGTCGGGCACAAGCTCGACGGCCATATTGTTCGCCTTGGCAAAACCAAGATTGGCATTGAGCCGATGAAACTCCACTTCCGGAAAAGCAGCCTGGCAAAGTTCGATGGAATTGTCATGACTGCCGTTGTCCATCACCAGCACTCTCGCCGGCCGTTCGGATTGCGCCTCGAGCGACGACAGGCATTCGCGCAGCATAGCGCCGGCGTTATAGTTGACGATGATCACGGCCACACGGCTCGTGCCTTTTTCCTGAGGATTACGCTGCACGGCTTCCCGCCCCCCAACTATCTGAAATAGGTTTTCGCAATGGCTCGCGCCTGCTGATCGGGCGGGAGAGAGTCCTTAACCTTGTAGGAAAAGTTCGGGTTATTGACTTTCTCAACGATGTCTACCGTCCACGGCTCGCCCTTCGACTCCGCAATGCTTTTGAGCAAGCTGTTCAGCTTCCTCGTGGCATTTTTCGACCCGGTCTGGGCCAAAGCCCATGCCCGCGGGGTGAACCGCCGGTAGTTATCCAACATGTAGTCAATCTTCAGATGAAGATCCTCGAACGACGACAGAACTCCTGTCTGCTCATTGATTTTCCCCCTGGCCCCGCCGATGAATTGTTCATACAGGATCGCGGGAACATCCGAGAACAAGGCTTCGACGATGGCCCTGTTACTGCCCTCTTTTTCAGACAGCAGCACAAATGCTTTTGCCCGTTCGAGACAGTCCGCAACCTCACGGGCCGGGATATTTTTCTTAATTTCGAGGTGTACGTGGGAGAGAGCATACTCCTTCATCTCCGCGACAATATCTTTATCCGTCCGCCCCCCCCAATCGACCCCGATGAGCAGAAGTGAAATCGGACGATGCGTGACACGCTGCAACGCTTTGAACAGCTTCCGGTGATTCTTATGCTTCGCCCAATTGGCAACCATCACCAAGTCGTACTCTTTAGCGGTGCGGGCCTGCCTAGGCGCAAACAGTTCTGAGTCAATCCAATCGGATGATCCCAGGCCAATCGGAATAAGGTTGCTCTTCAGCCCGGCAATAAAGTCCAAATCGCCTTTTTCGGGACACTGCACAATTACTTCATTGACGGACGAGATGAACATGAGGATGCTGGGATCGCAATACCCGGCCCAGCATGGCTCTAAAACCACATAATATTCCTTCATAATCCGGGGGAGGTCGAAGAGCGCATTAAACAGATCAAATTTCTGGCTATATTCCAGCACCAGAACGCCCTTCTCAGTCTTAGTCGGAGCCTTCAGGACGATGAAGTCGCGAAACATTGAATCAAGATTGTTGGCCTCTCCCAAAAACCGTTTTTTGCACAAGGCCGGTGCATCACTATCCAAAAATGCTTGTAAGAGTCGATTTTCTCCGGGGCGTCCCTGCGAGATAAACCCCGTCACAGTTCGATAGGCAAGGGGACGCAGCACACCGACTCCGGACACTCGATATACCCAGCACAAATCAGAAATTCCCTTGTATCTATTGAAGAGCATCCCGACCATGCCACGAATGAAGAAAACAGAGCCTGCCAGGGCCCTGACAGGCCACAGCCGTATAAGGACTTTTTGCAAGTCTGCTATCATCATTGCCCCGGATCGACTCAATGCCGGCTTCCTCTCGTTGACAAACTCCCAGCCATTTCGACGCACCTCAGTCCGCTAGGAAGCGGACTGCAACCTCGCCGAAACCGCTCTGGCATAATGCTTGGGAAGATACATTTTCTCGATCTGACTTCTTGCCGAGCGCCCCAG
>JAYRNY010000262.1:0-3967 GCA_041911975.1 bacterium
AATGACGATGCCGTTATAGTTGCCCTCTGCTACTTTGTCTGCGTTGGTCTTTGCAAAATATGGGTTGCGCCTGGCATTGCTGACGGTGGAAGCTGTCAACTTGGATGTTGTTTCCGATTCGGCAGCTACAAAGGGTGCTCCCTTCATCCCGCCGCCGCTCATCTGAGCGACCGCCAATTGTAAAATTGGGCATGCGGCAATCAGCATAATTGCGGCTTGCAATACGAGAGTCGATAGTTTGCGCACCAACCCCTCCAGTTTCTTGCCATGGCAACCAACGTGCTTTCTTCCGACCCGGACGTGCACAGAGTACACGCACGGGTTATACCAGGGTATCAGCGTGCATTACGCGGAAGCTATCACCTGAGAGGGGGATTGGTGCTGTATCACCCCAGATAAGGACCCCTGAGACTTGTTTAGCTCTCACGCTCGGAACTAGCGCACTGAGTGCGCTCTTATATCTAGGATTCGAGACTTTACCTTTACATGCCAATTGTCCAGTTGCGGCTTCAATTCTGGATGAATTCGAACCGACAGCCAGTAGAGTCCTTCCAAAACTCCCATAGTTGGTCGCGAGAGCATATCGTCTTTTGGATCAGGCGAATAAAACAAGCGATTCTCTCTAACGGCTCTGAGTTTGTTCCATGGAAAACGCTTTAACAGTTCTTGTTTTTTCGCGTCATAAGGCAAGATAATGATGTCGGGATCCGCGATTAAAAGACGTTCGACAGAAAAGTGCGGATATGGCTGCGCCAGTCCGCCGGCAATGTTGATGCCACCGCATGCGGTGACAACTTCATTGAGAAAACTGGTCTTGCCGATTGTAAGCAGCGGTTGTGCCCACGTGCAGTAGAAAACTTTTGGCTTCTTGGATGCATCATTGAGAAGAACGTTCAATACCCAGAGTCTTTCCTCAAAATTGTCAGCCAGAAGGTCGGCTCTTTTTTGCTTGCCGCTCAATTCACCAACTTTGCGCAAATTTCCGGGAATATCGGCTAGTTTGTCATTTTTGAGGACTGCGACTTTGAAGCCACGGTGTTTCAAAAGTGCTTCGATTGTCTCTTGTCCGCTGACCAGAAGCACTACATCCGGTTTCACTCTCGTGAGGCGCTCTAGGTTTGCAGTAACAAAAGTGCCTGTTATGGGTATTCCTTTGAGACGCTCGGCTGCGTTTGGAATTACCTGGTTGCAGTTTGTGCTTACCCCGGCGAGAGTCTTCTCTGCGCCAATGTCGAGGAGCAGTTCGGTATTTGATGGCGCAAGCGAAACTATCTTTGGCGTCGGTTTTGCTTCCAGTGTGAGAGCTGGCCGTGTTGCGAAAAACAATGCTGTAAAAAGCGACGCAAAAAAGCGTAGCGACAGAACCTGGGAGCGCCGGCGGCTCGCCGGCATACAGGCGGCTTGTAAGCCGCCCCTACGCTTTGCTGTGTTCGAAGTTTCGAAAACAAGGCGGCGCACGGCGTCGCCCCCGCGCTTTGTTTTGGAGGGCGCGTGCAACGAGTCCCTGCGCTTCGCCAAACTCATACTTCCATCCACGCGATCACTTCCTTGACGCGCGCATTGTTGTCTTTGTCGCTTATGGTAAGCGTTTTATTCCAAAGATTCCAATCGTGGAGAGTCATGCGAATGATGCGGTCCATCTGCTTCTGGTAATCCGGCTCGGTCCAGCGAAAACCGTCTTCAACCGGTGGGAACATTGGCGGCACATAGATGACATGCGTGTAGGTTTCTGCCTGGCTGCGCGCTTTGTTGTAAACCTCTTCGGTGTCGTAGGTCATTGCCGTGTTTAAATTCCATCTTTGCCAGAGCGCCCAGCAGTCAATTACTGAGCGATCGGAAATGAAATTGCCGAGGCGATTTTCTTCTGCAATCTGGCGATCGAGAACCTGCTTCTTAAATCCTTCCTGGTCCGGAATATTTCCTATCTTGTCATAGCCCATATCCAGGCACATTTGCCGGGCCAGCTCCGGAATTACAGGTACAGAAAGCAAGGGAGCCAGCTCTTCCACTAGCGTGGTTTTGCCGACTCCGCTTGCGCCAGTTATGACAACCCTAGTTGTTGACTTTGGGTTTTGAGCCATCCTCCAGCATCACCTTTCTGTCGCGCTTGAGCGCTTCTGTGAGATCCAGTCCGGTCAGTCCTTTTACAAGGTGCACGCTTTGAGCGGCCATGTTGAGGATGTCGGAGCTGATTTTGCTTGCGCCTGTCGAGTCTCCGCCTGTCGAAACAACAGTCATGTTGCCGATCTTGGATAGCGGTGACGATGCGGCGGCTACGATATCGGGCAGCCTTTCGATCATCATGCTGGACAAGGCAGCGTCATTGTATTGCTTAAAGGCTTCGGCTTTCTTGAGCATCGCTTCAGCTTCGGCTTGACCCTTGGCTTGGATTACGCGGGCAGCTGCAAGACCGTGGGATTGCTCGGCTTCCGCCTGGGCAAGACCCAGAGCTCTTGTTGCTTCGGCGTCGGCAATTGCTTTTAGTCTGGTAGCTTCTGCTTGACCGGCTGCTTGCAATTTCGCAGCGGCGGCGTCGGCTTCTGCCAGCATTTTGCGTTTTTCCAATTCGGCTTGAGCCAAGAGGCGAACGCGTGTTTGCTCGGCTTCTGCTGGTTTTGTGATTTCAGTTTCCAGCAAGACCTGGCGCTTTTGCACTTCAACTTGTTGCAATTCGACTTCTTTCTGCGCTTCAACGATCTTGATTTTCTGAGTTTCTTCAATCAGTTTTTGTTGGGTTTGCGCTTTGACGATTTCGTACTGCATGTCGGATTGCGCTTTGGTTGTCGCAATTTCTTGTTGATATTTGGCTTGTGCCAATTGGAAGTTCTTCGATGCTTCGGCTACTTTGGTGTCGGCGATAAGCTTGGCTTTGGCGCCTTCTTCTGCAGCTTGTGCTTGAGCAATTGTCGAGTCTCTGGAAGCAGCGGCCTGGGCAATCGTTGTTTCTTTGCTGGCGTTGGCTACACCGATGTCGGCTTCGCGTTTTGCTTCAGCTGTACGTTTGCGACCAAGGGCTTCCAGGTAGCCTACGTTGTCCTTCAATTCTTTGAGGGTGAAAGATACAACGGTAAGACCCATTTTTGCCAAGTCAGCCAGAGACACTTCTTGCACTTTTTGAGCGAACGAGTCGAAGCTCTGGATCAGCTCTTCGACTTCCATCGTGCCGAGGATGGCCCGCAAGTGACCGACGAGGGTTTCGTGCGCGATTTGCGATATCTCTGTTTCGTCTTTGTCGAGGAATTGTTCGGCGGCTGTCGCAATCGATGCCGGGTCGCCTTTTACTTTTACCTGAGCGACGCCGTCTACGAATACTGGAACACCGTTTTTCGTGATGATCGGAGCCAATGACTTGATTTCGATAGTCATTACTTCCAGGCTCAAAAACGCTCTTTGTTGTATGACTGGGAAGACGGTCGTACCGCCGCCCACTACGATCTTGAACTTACGATCGTCTTCGTTAGACAACATACCTGAAATGATCATTGCCTGGTTAGGACCGCACTTTTGATAAAAGCTGGAGACCATCCAGACAAAAAAGCCGAGGCCAATCACTATTGCGCCTACTATCCCGGCTACACCAATCTCCATACCCATTTGTTATTCTCCTTGTTTGCGCCGCGTCTTGTTAATAAACGGCCATATACGAATATTGCCCCTGCTACGACACTTCTAACTAAAGAAAACCTGAAACCGTGGTGCCGCATGTGGTGGCACGCGAAAAGCAAAATTTTATATTTGCATAAGACGCTGAGCCATTCGGCATGGTGTGCATCTTAATCAAATCGTAAGCTCCTGCCACGGGTCGACAAAAACCACCCCATCTCGAACATCGGAAATCATCACCTTTGCGCCGCGCTTGTACACGCTGTCGGCTGCAGTCGATTTTGCCGGCATGTTGTAGCGCTTGGAACCAAGCACATAAGTTACTTCGCCTGTTCTTCCCGGCTGAATGGAGACGCATACTTCC
>JAYRNY010000263.1:0-2218 GCA_041911975.1 bacterium
AACCACGGCCCGCAACACGAGGAGACTGTTCGCCTGATGTCCTACATGGCATACATCTATCACGCACAGCAAAAATTCATGCAAGCAGAGCCGTTCTACGAAAAAGCGATGGCAGCATCAATCAAAACCATGAATGAAAACCCCAAAGGCGCGCTGCAAATCATCAACGGGTATGCGGCATTGCTCAGTGCAACCCATCGCGAAGAGCAAGCCAACAGCTTACTTGCCTTTGCCGAACAGTCGCAGCAAGCGGTAACATAATTCTGTTTCACAGAAGAAATGATGAGTTGGCTGGCGATCGCAGGGGCGCATTGCATGCGCCCACTAGAGCAAATTTAACTGATCAAAATCCATGTGAAGAGTTAATAGTGGTTACCTACTTTTTCAGCCAGCCGCTCAGTTGGAAAAGCTTTGAACATTGCGCAAGTGCTGTAACATTAGCGCATGAGCAAATCAGAACAATCTCAAGGCAACCCAGAAATTGAACGGCCAATTATCGGCGAAGTCCTGCGTGTTCTCAATTCGCTCGAATCAGAGAAACTGCTCAGCAGATACGCAATAGGAGGCGCAGTCGGTTTACTTTTTTATGCGGAACCAATTCTCACTGAAGACTTGGATATTTTCTGCCATGTCGAAAGCTCTGGACAACTTATCTCACTGGCACCTTTATACGAGCACCTGCAGTCACGCGGCTATATGCCAGACGGCGAATTTATCGTGATCGAAGGAGTGCTTGTTCAGTTTCTCATCCCCCCCACAGACCTCGTGGAGGAAGCACTGACGGAAGCTCAAGACGTAGAAGTAGAAGGCGTCAAAACCAGAGTTTTTCAATTCGAACACTTGCTGGCCATTATGGCTGAAACAAACAGACCAAGAGATAGAATGAAGATTGCTGCTGCTTTAGACTGCCGGAACCCAAACGAAGAAAGGCTCGCTAAAATTCTCGAGCGCTATAATTTAGTGAATAGATGGCGGAATATAGTCGAATGAAGGAAGATCGCCTCATACTCAATAATCAAGATCAGTTTCGAAAGAAAGCTGAGCGCCGACGCGAACTAGCAAATCTGCCTATCGAAGAGAAATTAAAGAGGCTGGTGAAGCTGCAAAGCATCGCTTACAGCATCTGTAAGCAAGCCGGTCGACCCACGAGAGCGCCCTGGGGGCAAGGTAACGCACGGTAACCTGGTGATTCCCTACTTCTTCACCCAGCCGGTGCCCATGCAGGTTTGACAGGGACCGGAGTCGCGCACGGGTCCGTCAGACGGCGTCTCAATTACGTCTCCTATGCGCCACTGGCTGAAAGACATGCCGGGGCTGGAGCTTCTTGATTCAAACTTCATCCTGATGTCGGTGGGCGCTTTGCCGGGCACTTTCATGTGCTGCCAGCCAGGCTTTGAATAGTTCAAGCAACGAACATTAGTGCACGGCTTCCATCCCTTTTTCGCTGCCGCCTCGATTGTCTGCGACACTGAATCACTGACCAGGTTTTTCGATGGCGGCATTGGCCCGACAAGCGATGTGAGCGGATCTCCAGGGGGCGGAACTATGACTGCGGTCTTTGTTTTCTGCTGAGCTTCGCTTGCCTGCAACTCAGATAGTGCAGTGGACGCCGCTTGTTTCAACGACGCATCTTGTGCGTATGAGGAAACCCAGCTCAGCTCTTTGCGCCTGCGCTTGTTTTCCGAGATTTTTGCAGCACATGCCAATCATGTAATGCAGTTTCACATTGCTGGGAAAAGCCTTGTCCAGCGCCGTCAGCGCCGGAAGAGCACGCGTGTAATCACCACTCTGATAAAGCTGCTGCGCTTGATTCCACTGCGCATTGTCCGCATCAGAAGCGAAAGCGGGCAAGACGCAGCTAAGTAACATTGCAAGTATCAGAAGTTCTCGCTTCATCACTGTTTCCTTGTAAACCCCAATATCTTAAAGCACAAACTGTGAGCAAGCAGCGCTCCGTCTTTGTCCGATTGGCAACGCTGCCCCGTGTGCAGGGATCCCGTTACCATGTATGACCGACAAGGGACAGATAACCGACTTTGTTGCAATTAATTACGATATACAGTAATAGAAAATCAGGAAAAGCAAACAGGGGTGAGCGTTTGACGCACTTTTGTTGTCAGGGTAGAACTAAAATAGTTACTCAGTCTCAATTGGAGAGTATCCCTTGTTAAAAGTTAGCTTCTTAAGCCTCCTCACTGGATTTGCATTCTCGTTTCCA
>JAYRNY010000264.1:0-14810 GCA_041911975.1 bacterium
AAGCTCATGCGCTCCACCCTTTTCGCCCTTTTGGCCGTAGCTGCCGTTGTTACCTCACAGCCGAATGTTCTGGCTTCCGGCACTGTCGATCACGGCGAAGCTGCCAGTGCAGCTGACGCTCAGGCCAAAGTCTGGCAGGCTGAAGAGTGGGCCAAGACCCGCAACTCGCCCTGGCTGTCCAAAGAAGATGGAGAGCAGGAGAAGAAAGATCACAAAGGCCCGGTGCGATCACTGATCAAAGGTATAGCAAAAGGCACAGCCAAAGAGCTTGGAACTAGTGCCGTCGACATGGGAAAGGATCTGGTATTCGTTTTTTCCGTTCAGGACATAGATCCTTACGAAAAGAAAGGACCGCCTAAGAATCGCCCCGCCATTGTGCTCAAGTTCAATATGGTTGACGGAAGCAGTTGCTTTCTGCGCCGCTTTCCTGATGGCAGCTATGCAATCGAAGATGGATTTGCCGATGGTACGGTGCTGATTCCTCGTGAAGATACAGGTGATTACCTGATCAAGTATCCCAACAACACGCGTGGGCGCATGGTTAAACACGGCGACAATGTCACTATCTTCCGCCCCGACAACACAACCACCACGGTCATTAAGACTGCCTCCGGCGGCTATCGAGTAAGCAACACCAAATTCGGCTACATGGGTGAAGCCAGACCCGACAGTACTGGGATTAACTACGAAACCGGGCAGTGGTAAGCAGATCGGTAGTTTCGCAACTCATATAATAGATAGGCGCTGAAAGGCGGAAAGCCAACCTGGTTGGTGTTTTAGGACTGCGTAATTGGTTGAGAAACTGGTTTGTCCAAAAATTGAGCGACTACGTATATATCCCACTGGAACGGCCAGGCATAATCAGTGAGGGATAGAAATGGCTCCTCAATTCGAGCTAGTAGATCCTCGTGGGCTCAATTACGACTTGCAGCCCAACTACTCAGCCAAGGACAACGGGTTCAGTCAACAGTTGTTCGACGGCAGGAATGCTTTGTATGATCGCATTCCGCAATCCGTACGCTATGAGAACGGACCCCAGTACTACCAATTCGACGGCGGCCCTCGCGACAGTGGCTATGAACGATTCGAAAGACCGAACGACTATCGCAATCCTCAGACCTTCGATAATCCATATAGACATCTCCAGAACGCACACAATGCGGCATCTCAATACGGCGCCGAAGCTGGTATGCATGAGTATCAGGCAGCGATAAATGCAGCCGACAGGATCGATCAGCGTCAAGTCTCTCGCGATTTAGATAGAAACGATCGCGCTTTGATGATGAACGAAGAGCGCATGATTCGTGCCGAGCGTATGGGTGCTTCGCGACGTGAGATGCAAAACCTCGAGAATCAAAGACAATCTCTGGAAAGAGAGCAGCAATTTCTCGAGAAAATGCGCATGGCTCCTGTGTATGCCAGAGCCAACGCCGCTTTTTGTTTCATCTCCAAAGGCGACGATCGCATGTTTGCAATGGGTGAAAATTTGCTGAGACAAGCTCTGGATATGAGCCCTGAAATTGAAGGAGATTACTACTTCAACGAGCACCGTGATCGTGCCTATCAACAGCACAATCTTAGAATGGCGGAAGCTCAGCGTCGGCGCTGGCCGCAAAACGGCAATCCGCCGCCCAATCCAATTAGTCCAAATCCATTCAATCCGAATCCCAATCCATACGAATTGCAGACGCCGCCGGAAAATCAGCCGGTGCCGGTAATTCCTCCGGTAGTAAGACCACCGGAAAGACCAAATCCGCCAACTCCTCAGAAACCACCGGAAAAACCTCCAGAGATACCAAATCCTCCAACACCGCAAAAACCACCGGAAAAGCCTCCGGAACAACCAAAACCACCAACCACCCCTGATCCCAAGCCCCCTGAAACGCAACAAACGGTCAAACCGTTTGATCACACATTGCTTGCTCCTTCAGGTGATTTGTACAGTCCAGCCGGACCTCCTGGGCTAGGCGAGTCGGCACCGGGCGAAACATTCAGCTCGGAAAAAGACGGCAAAGGCGGATGGGACATAGACTGGCGTGAGCTCAAATCCAAGAGCACAGACGGTCAGGGCAATACTACCTATCAATACAAAGGTGAGATCGACGACAGCACAGGCTGGTTGCTCTGCCTGGATGGAGATACCAATTTCTCCGCCGAGGAGACATGGAGCCCTACAGGTCAAATGCTCAGACGGGTTATGACTTACGACGGCAGCCTCACCTATAAAGTGAAGACCGACAACGGACCAAAAGAGATCAAAGACGTCCACAAAATCACGACCAATTACAACGATGCGACCAAAAAATTCGAGACCGAAATCGAATGCAGTAATGGCGCAATCTACAAGGCGGAAACCGATCTCACCGGCAAGGTGACTAAATTTGTTGAAGCGCAGACAAAGGTGAATGACGAAGCGCCTGGCGTCAAGCAAGCCAATGTCGGCAATTTCAACAACAGCGGTGACACCTATCACGTGGCCCGTCCGATTGGTATTGGCGGCGCAGTCCCTGGATGGGCCGGCGGCGACAACGGTGTACTTGATAACCGCACGGCTCAAGTTGCACGCGCATCCAACGGAAACGTGACCTACAAGTACGAAGGTGAAATAGAAGACAGCAGCGGCTGGCTCTTGAATTTGAACGGCGACACCAATTTTGAAGGTCAAGAGATTCTTGATGCCAACAACAATCTGGTTAGCAGTTTCATCAAATACGGCTCATCGAAAGACATGAAGTTCATCGGCGTGGGCGGTCAACCGTTCTCCATCTCGGACGTTGTTCAAGTGCGCACCAACCGCGAAGCGGACGGTAATTTCACGAGCACGGTAACCGATGAGAAAGGCGCCACCTGGACGTTCAAGTTCAAGCCCGACGGAACGGTAACCGAGGTCAAGTGATTAGATAACAATTGCTCCGGTTGAATGACTGGGGCACCGCGCCGCCCTTAGGGCGGTCATCTAGAAGATAAACAATGAAACATCATCAAAAGGAAGATAGTTCGTTATGATCATTCTCTGGTTACCCAGCATTTTGCTGAGCATTGCTCTGAGCATCATACTGACCGTATTGATGAACACTCTGCTCAACAAGAACGCATAAAGATCTAACAGAAAAGAGCGTTGAGTGGCGGTTAAGTCGAAGTCCGGAGAATTGAACAAGAGTGCTCTGGCGAAACACAGAAAGAGATTTCTGCGCTTTTTTCCGCGTGCATTCAAAGACCAGCGCTACATCGATTGGGAAGTCACTTACAAAATGACTGCTCACGATTTGTGGGTGGAATTGCTGAGCGAAGACCAATACCGGGCGCTCTTGCGCAGCCGTGACTATGAGGAGATCGCTATTCGCGCCCTGCGTGTTGAAGCGAAAACAAATTTCCTCTTCTCATTTGAAAAAATGGCTTTGCGGGACGGCTTAAGAACGCGCGAAGGGGCGCGCACATTTGCCGAGGGACTCTTTCAACTACTGCATGAGAAAGGACCTCTCAAGCAACGATTCGTTGAATGGATAGTTTCAGTAGGTGAATTGCCGAGAAAGAAATCGCGTGTTCTATCCTGGCCTGTTGTGACGCTTCTTCCCTTCATTTCACAACCGGATAATCACATAATCATGAAACCGACCGCTATGAGAAAAGCGGCAGACGAATTGGGTTATGACCTGGATTATTCATCCAAACCGAATTTTGGAACGTATGAAAGATTGCTGCATTTTTCGGACGTGATCAAAGAAGATATTGCTGACTTGAAGCCCAAAGATCATATGGACACTCAGGCTTTCCTCTGGGTAGTCGGCTCGTCCGAATACGAGCATCTCAGTCCGGACGATTAGCAAATATTCTCAGTCTGCAAATGAAGCGGCAGTCGGCGCTTGATTCTTTCATGCGTTTGAGCTTATGGCATCGTTTTATGCACATCCTCTACTTGGACTGCACTCTGGCTGCTTTCAATATCTTACTGAGGTGCTCTTCTACCGGTTGGAGTTTGGCGGGTTGCCCTCGAAAACCGATGTAGCCGTCGGGTCTGATCAGATAGAGGCATTCGGAATCGGCGGCAAATGTCTGGTGAACAGCCAGATCAGGGTCCATCCAGACTTTTCCAGGAAAGCGCAGCAACGGCATTTTGCTTGTTGCTACGATCAAATGGCAAGTGACAAGACCGCCGAATTGCTCGCCTATGGACCAGGCGATTTTTTCCAGATTGCGATAGCCTGCCTCGGTGGGCTTTCCGTCCAGCAAAAGCAGATTGTGCGAAGTTCCCCGAATCGCTTCGTAGACTCTGACGGGATTCATGTGTTGATCGACCATCACCGCATCCGGTGCACGATCGCCTGGTAGTGGACCGCGGCCAAATTCGATGTAACCAGGAATGCTGGGTTTTTCCGATTCTTCCGATGGTTTGAGCTGAATCTCGGTAAGTTCCCGTTTTTCGCCAACAATAGGGCTGCTCCTGTAATTTACAGCCAGCATCGATCCGACTTTGCGCATGCGATGCTGGATAACTTCTTGTTGCGTGAGAAAGGACATTACATGATTGCGGATTTGCTGCGCCAGAGGATTGCGCAAGGTAGCGACCGTGGTCGCCAGATCCGTGCCTTTTAAAAGCTGCTGACCTACCGGAAGACGTTCATCGTTATAGCTGTCGAGCAGCTTTTCATCTCCATTGCCGCGCAAGGCAAGAGCGAGCTTCCAGGCTAAATTGAAAGCGTCCTGCATACCAGTGTTCATGCCCTGACCGCCAATGGGGCTGTGGATGTGCGCAGCGTCTCCGGCGAGAAACACGCGTCCGACTCTGTATTTGGATACGCTTCTTTGATGAATTGTGAACCAGGCAAGCCAGATTGGATCGTGCAGCTTTATGTTTCCAGGACCGCGCCGGTCGGCGAATACCTGCATGTCGGAAAGGCTTGGTGCATCTCCGATCACTTGAGAGGAGGGCACGTTCACGATGATGCGAAAACGTTTCTTGCCGAGCGGGAAAAATACAAAAGCACCGTCTTCATGGAAGAAGGTGGAGATTTCATCGTCAGGAAGATCCGATTTGACCATGCAGTCGACTAGCCCAAAACGCTCTTCGTAAGCGCTTCCTTCAAAGGGCAGCTCAAGAGCTTTTCTGACCGTGCTGTGTGCACCGTCGCAACCGATCAGCCACTGAGCGACCAGTCCTTCCTCTTTGCCCTTAACGTTCTTCACTGTGACGGTGATGCCGCCCTTTCCCTGGCTGAGCTTGAGCAACTCGATTCCGCGTTCGATGGTGCCGCCGTTTTTTACGAACTCGTCTGCCAGGAGGCGTTCAGTTTCCGATTGCGCAATCATCAAAGAAAATGGATACGGAGATTGCAATTCCGACATGTCCAGGTGAACTATGCGTTCGCCGGCGTGATAGAGGCTGGCACCATATGCCGGGCATCCTCTATCGATGAAGCGCTCGACAATTCCCATGCATTCCAGAATTTCAAGAGTTCTGGCGTGAAGAACAAGGGCTCTTGATTTGTCGCAGGGCACGGTCGCCTTTTCGATCAAGCGGCAAGCGATCCCATGGCGCTGCAGCTCGCAGGCCATCATCAGTCCTGTCGGACCGGCACCTATGATGAGAACCGGCATCTCTTGACTTTCGCCTGTCATGCACTATCCTCCTTACGTCGACCGCGGCAATTCTAAATCTTTTATGGACTCGGCGGGCAAGTAGGAATTGATAAAGTGTCTCACAACCATTGGTTTTTCACCGACATGAAATGCATTGACTCTATCTTCCACGAGGCGGTCGGAAACCGTTACGCGCTCGTGCTGTCTCATGTGCTCCGCCCATGATTCGACAAAGAATGTTTCCAACTGGCGCTCTGGATTGGACACATCACAAAATAAATGCCACTGAAAAGCCCCATCTCGACGTCTTTGAATGCTCAGGGCCGACATCGCGTCTGTAAAATCGTTTAGCGATGACGGATTGATTATGTATTCAACCGTGATCAGCACCGGTCCGTGATTGGGATGCGGCTCATTGACCAATTTTGGATCTGTCCAGTGGTCCGACATTGTCGTGTCGATAAGCTCAGCAATTCCAAGCGGAAATGGACGGCAGAGAAATACAGTAACAACCAGAAGACCGGAGGCTGCAATCAGCGGCACGTCGAGACCGGTGTAAGTGGCAATTTGTCCCCAGATAGCACTGGTGACGGCAAAGGTACCCAGGAAAGTCAAAATGTGAAATGCCAGAGCGCGGGCTCTAACCCAGGCTGGAGAAGCCTTTTGAGCGCCCATGCTGAACATCGAATTGACGATGATCCAGGAAACTCCGGCGCCGACCATGAAAAGCGCAGCTGTAACAAGGTTTTGCGCATAAGCAAGACCGAGGAGCGCCCCGGCGAACAAGATTTTTCCAAAGCCTGTCACTTGATCGAGCGAAATTACACTGCGCAAGCGCGGCAAAATTGCAGCTCCTATCAGTGTTCCCGCACCGAAAATGGCAAGCAGTGTGCCGTAGCCCAGTGAATCGAGATGCAATTCGTCTTTGGCGATCAGCGGTAAAAGCGCCCACATGGCACTGGTGCAGGCGGCGTAGGAGCCAGAGCGCACAAGAACCGATTTGAGAGCCGGAGAATGGCGAACAAAACGAAAACCGGCTCGAACCGCACCAAGCATTCTTTCGCGATGGCGGCTCGGTATTTTCTTGGTCGGTTTCCAGGAAAGAAACACCAGAAGGACGCCGACAAAAGACACGGCATTGAGTATGAAAACCGGACCCGGTCCAAGCGCGGCCACAGCCAAACCGCCCAGAGCCGAGCCGACACCGCGAGCGGCGTTATAACCGACACCGCCCAGCGCAATTGCCGGTTCCAGTTTTTCTTTGGGGACCAATTCCGGAATAGCGGCATTCCAGGCAGGACCTGTGATTGCGCCTCCGACCGCTAGCATGAAGGTCAATCCCAGAAGAACCCAGGGCGTGACCAGCCCGCAAATGGAAAGAACCCCCAGCGCCAGAGAAGACAAAAGCATCCACAATTGCCCGATGATTAGGAGTTTTCTCTTGTCCACAACATCGGCAAAGGCGCCCGATGGGATGGCCAAAAGGAAGAACGGGAAATAGGCGGCGGTTTGCAGCAAAGCTACCATCAAACAGTCATGGGCAATCGACGTCATTAGCCAGGCGGAGCCGACCTCCTGCATGAAACTGCCGACGTTGGAAACAACGGCGGCAATCCACAAGGCTCTGTATATCGGCTCGCCCAGGGGCGACCACATCGAGCGTTGAGTGCTCATTCTCGTATCGACCAGGTACCCAGACAACGATTGAACAAGGTTAGCACGTCACTTTGCTTCCAGCCGACTGCTGTGAGGCTTAGTGTATAAAGATGATCACCTTCGCGGCGCATCGCTGATACCTGCCGGAAGGGCATACCTCCGGCTTCGAATGTGTATTCCTGCAAGTAGCCCGACGAGCCGCCCGGCAAATTAACCGCTTCGTGTCTCAAACGTCTGTAATTCTTGAGCGGCTTCAAATAGTTTGTTTCAACAATCGCCGCTACTTCTTCGAGAGATTGGTTGCGATCGCTCAAATTGCGGCGAATTTGCAGTTCGGCTGAGCCATCATCAGTTTTGCCTGATAGTTTGACCATCACTTCAGGCTCAGGATGTTTATTTACAGACCACTGAGCCGGATAGCTTACCGTCACGGGACCTTCCTGAAAGAGAGACAGTCGGGACCAGGGTTTGTCGGATTGACTTGATTGGTTTTTCGCGGCAATCGTTCCACCAGTAAACGTAAGACTCATCAGCGTCTTGTACATATCCGGTAGGTCCTGCCGGCTTCCTTGTGCCGGCATTGTCAGAACGGCTCGGAAAACACTTCCTTGTTGTCCGAAGAAGATCCAGCGCTGGCGAAAGGGCACGTTTTTGGCAGTGAATTGAATGACCTCGGAAACACCTTCCAGTGAAGCGTCTTTGCCTATTCTAATGCGGCGCTGCGGGTTGGGTTTGCAATTCTCCAACTGAGAAAAAAACAGACTATCCCAAAATTTTGCCGCTTGCTTAACTGTCATTTCCGGCGTGTAATCGACTGAAAATGCAAGTGAGCAATTGGCCGTTTCCAAACGAAAAAGAGTATCTTTGTCGGGCGCTTCCAAAAGTTTCCACTGTGTTGGATAAGAAACTGTAAGCCCGGTGTGCGCGTTTCGATACGCTGTCAACTGAAGGCTGGAAGCGCCCTCGGCGTTGAGTGTTTCCACTGCATCCTGGCTCTGAACTTGTGCCTGTTTTGCTGCCTCAACCGCTACTGTCCGGCCGGATGACTGTTTTAACTGCGTGACTTCAAGTGATGCAAGCAAGTCGGCTTTGCTCAACTGATTTGAGGCGAAAGCTTTGATGTCTCCTTTAGAGATGCTTATCTGGTTGATGGAGCCTGTGTTTGCTGAGCCTAAGCCGACTTTCACCCTGAGCAAATCATGGTCGTTGTCGAATACGGATTTGGCGATCAATACAGCGTCGATCTTTTCCATGACTGGAGACGCCTTTTCATATGCGTCACTATATATGGTGACGATTGCTTGCTTCTCGATGATCCGGAAAGAGAGTCGAGCCTGAGCGGACAATACACCCGACTTCCAGATCGCTGTTTCGGCTTTACCTTTTCCGCCCTGGTCCGCCGACTGCGCCTTGGCAGCAGCGGCATAAGCCGACAGAACTGCAAATACCGCCACCGCCGTCACCATTGAATATCTCAAGCGCATTGACGAACCTGCAATTTTCGGTCGACTTATTTGACTTTGAATACAGACTTGAAGAACTTGGCGATTGGATCGTAAAATTCGTCAACCACTCGTTCTTTCATCGGAATGATGGCATTATCTGTTATGTGAATGTCTTCCGGGCAGACTTCCGTGCAGCACTTTGTGATGTTGCAAAATCCAATGCCGGCATCTTCTTTTACCATCTTCAGGCGGTTGGCGTCATCGACTGGATGCATCTCCAGACCGGCCAACCTGACCATAAATCGCGGTCCATAAAAGCCATCTTTGCGAGTGTGATCGCGCAGAACATGGCAGACATTCTGGCAGAGGAAACATTCGATGCACTTGCGAAATTCTTGCACGCGCTCGATGTCTTCTTGATAGACAACCCAGTTGTGTCCTTCCTTGGGCGTGAAGGGAACGATTTTCTTGTTCACTTCATAGTTCCAGGAAACATCTGTGACCAGATCTTTCACATGCGGGAATGTTTTGATCGGCTGAACCGTGATTTCTTCACCGGGTTCAAATTTGTCCATGCGCGATTTGCAAAGGAGTTGCGGCTTTCCGTTTACTTCAGCGGAGCAAGAACCGCATTTTGCGGCTTTGCAATTCCAGCGCACGGCGATCGAGGGATCGACATTTTGTTGAACCCAGTGAATGGCATCCAGCACGACCATGCCTTCTTCGATGGGAACTTTGTAGTTCTGGAAAGTGCCGCTGTCTTTTTCACCACGGAACACTTTCAAATTAGCTTCAGGCATGCGCAGCCTCCTTCTTAGCGAAAAACTTCTTCAGTTCTGCAGGCATTTCCGGCAGCGGCGTCTTCTCTAGCTTCATCTGATCTCCGTCTTTAGATATCGCCGTATTGAACTTGCCGAGCTCCGGATTGAGCTCTTCAAAGTCTTCTCTGCTGTGTGCGCCCCGGCTTTCTTCTCTGGAAAGCGCGCTTCTGGCAATTGCTTCTGAAGCAATGACCATGTTTCTCAAATCGCGGCACATATGCCAGCCCGGGTTGTATACCTTGGAACCCTTGGTGCCGACGAGCTTCACATCTTCTTTGAGAGCTTGCAACTTAGCGATGCCTGTTTCCAGATCGGCTTTATTGCGGTAGATGCCTACGTATGTGCTCATAATTTGATTGAGGCTCTTTTGAACTTCATACGGGTTTTTATGGTCTGATTTTTCACCGCGTTTGAAGGGCTCTTCCATCTCCTCTATGGCGGCATCGATTTGATCTTTTGCAATGGCTGGCGCTGTGCCGAGTTTCTTCGCATAGTCAGCAGCACCCAATCCGGCCAACCTGCCGAAAACGATCAAGTCGGAAAGTGAATTGCCGCCCAATCTGTTGGCGCCATGCATGCCTCCTGAGCATTCGCCGGCAGCGAACAAACCGGGTACTCGGCTCATTTGCGTATCGGCGTCCACCCTTATGCCGCCCATGATGTAGTGCATGGTCGGACCGACTTCCATCGGGCCGGCCGTGATATCGACATCGGCGAGATCCTTGAATTGGTGATACATGGACGGAAGTTTTTTCCGAACGCGAGCTGCGTCTTGGTAGCTGATGTCCAGGAAGACACCACCATGCGGCGAGCCTCTTCCTGCTTTCACTTCGTTGTAGATAGCTCGAGCCACGTTGTCGCGAGTGGATAATTCCGGCGGCCTTCTGTCATTAGTTTTCACACCGGCAATAGCCGCATTTACCCAGCGTTCCGATTCGGCATCGTCGGCGGCAAATTGATCCTTCGTGCTATCCGGAAGGTATTTGTACATGAAGCGTTCTTGCTGGCTGTTTCTCAAAATGCCGCCTTCGCCGCGCACGCCCTCGGTGACGAGAATGCCGCGCACGCCTGGTGGCCAGACCATGCCTGTCGGGTGGAATTGGACGAATTCCATGTCGATCAGATCGGCGCCGGCGTCGTAGGCCAGCCCCTGCCCGTCGGCCGTGTATTCCCAGGAATTCGAAGTAACGGTGAAGGCCTTGCCTACGCCGCCTGTTGCCAATACGATCGCTTTGGCTTTGAAAAGCACATAGCGCCCGTCTTCTCTGTAATAACCGAAGGCGCCGGAGACTTTGTCGCCGTCTTTGAACAGCTTTGTGATCGCGCATTCCATATAAACTGCAAAGCCGCGATGCACGCCTTGATCTTGCAGAGTTCTGATCATTTCCAAACCGGTTCTGTCGCCGACGTGGCAAAGGCGTTTGTACTTGTGCCCGCCGAAGGCGCGCTGAAGGATCTGACCCTTGTTCGTTCTATCGAACACGGCTCCCCACTCTTGCAACTCTTTCACTCTGTCCGGTGCTTCCTGGGCATGCAATTGAGCCATGCGCCAGTTGTTCATCATCTTGCCACCATTCATGGTGTCTTGAAAATGCACTTCCCAGTTATCTTCAGGGTCAACATTGCCCAGAGCCGCGGCAACTCCGCCTTCGGCCATAACGGTGTGAGCTTTGCCGAGAAGCGATTTGCAGACAAGACCGACATTCATGCCCTGCGCTGACGCTTCGATTGCTGCCCTCAACCCGGCGCCGCCGGCGCCGACAACCAGGACATCATGTTCGTGTGTTTCGTAGTTTGTCATTTGCTTGGACCTTCAATTAAAAGAAAACCGGATTGGGGAGCTGACCAGCACATACCTGCCGTATGTAGAAGTCAGTGAAACCCACGGAGCAGAGTGAGAACCAAGCCCAGGCCATATGGTGCTCGTTCAATTTGGTGACGAATTCCCAGACTTTGAATCTTTGCTTGGTGCGCTCGTTGGCACTGAAGCAGTTCAACCCGCCGCCGGCCAGATGCCTGTATGCGTGGCAGCCGAACGTGTAGCCGGAGAGAAGCACGCAATTGGCGAACATGATCAAGGTGACCAGGTCCAAGTGGAAATTCGGCATGAACATCGAGTGAAAAGCGTCATACCAGAGAATAGTGAGAACCAGAACCGCCAGATAGAAGAAATAGCGATGCAGGTTTTGCAGGACAAAAGGAAAAGCTCTTTCACCCGTGTAGGCTTTGTTGCCCCAGACCTTAACTCCGCATGCTGGAGGAGTGAGGAAGTAGGCACGGTAATAAGCTTTGCGGTAGTAGTAGCAGGTAGCTCTAAATCCGGCCGGCATCCATAAGATCAAAATTGCCGGGGAGAAAGGCCATCCCGGCAATGTGATTTTTGGAGAATAGAAAGGTGAAATGATGGACCCGATTTCGTAGTAGTTGTTTTCGAAAGCGCGAAATGTCGCGTACAAAATAAAAGCTGTGAATCCTAAAAACACTAAGAATGGAGCCAACCACCATGTGTCGTGGCGGGTCGTCATTCCCATGTGTGGATGCGTACCTGCTTGCGTAGCTGTCGCTGCCTTTGTCTCGTTCATTGCTGTCGTCCTTCAGTAATTTGCTGGCGGCAAAAACTGTGTTTTCGAACACGTTCAACACGTACTCTTTGTCGCCCATTTGGCGATCCGGAGAGCGTGAGAATTAACAGCATCCCGACGAAAACCGCGCCTCTCAAAAGCTGTAGAGGCGGCACGGGTTCCCCGAATCGAACTGCTTTAATTATATCAATTGGTAGCGCCTGAACCCTTCGGATGTGAACTTTCCCGACTTCACGAAGAAAAAATTGCGCTCATTTTTCGGATGTCATCAGGTTTGCAACATCATGGGTATTCCGGCGGATATTTAGGCTCACATATGCAATCGCGGTAGAGCTAATAAGGCAGCGATATCGATTTGCTCTGCAAAGGATGCGCGAATCTGAAAATTTTCAGTGAGGCGGAACTAATAGTTTGGGTGGTCGTCGAACAAATCAGGTTGCATTTGTGCAAGTGCAATTTGAAAGAAGAGCAACAAATCTACTCATGACAGCTATCGCCCCTGACCGAACTAGTGAAGACCTGCACAAAATACTGGTTTTCAAGTGGGGTGCCTGCATGAGATTTGTTGAATCTCCTTCTAAATCAGAAATCAAAACCGTCATGTCCTAGGAGCCAATTGCGGCGTCGTAGAGGGGAAGGTATTAGCCGCACCCGGAGCGACAACAAAAACGGCAATCCGGCAAGTCTGGGAGTTTTAAAAATGAAACGAGTCAAATTGAGTCAGAAGTCTGAAATTCAAAAAGCCGCAGAGCGCCGTCACATGGTCACGCAGCGGCTCGATGAATCGATTCCTCTGGACTCAAAAGAGTGGCAGGCAGTAGAGCAGTTGCTCATGCGCATGACAGAATTTGCACCGGAGAGCCTGATCACCGAATGTGTTAACGCCATCGCCGTATATGCAGATGAGCAAGCGCAGCAAGGCTACATTCTCGGTCAGGATGATTTGATCAAACAACTAAAATCGCGAGCTGCTTGAGTCGTCATTTGATCTCGTCGAAAAGCTTCATGCTCTTGTCGGCCAGTTCCTTCAATGGCGGATCATGGGCTTCAATGCCTTTGTTTAGCCAATCGACATCAGTGCTGGACGTGGTGAACTCTTTGAAGTTTTTCGCATCGAAGTCAACACGCGTGTCCGGCATTGCCATGCGCATTTGTTTCAAAAAATAGAGCTTGTCGGCAAGAGACCAGCTCATCATCGCCACTTTGACTGTTTGCAAATGGGGTATCTGCTTGAGGGCTTTCCACACTTGCGGACTCACCTTTGTAGCGCTCAAGTCGATTTTGAGCAGTCCCTTAAGTTCGCTGAGATTTTCGATGCCCCTATCGTCGATATCATCGTTCCAGCCGATGCACAATGTTTTGACTTTGGACTTGCAAAGCCCTTTGAGGTCATCGTTTTTCAAGTCACATTTGACCATTATCAACTGGCGCAGTTTTGGAAATTTCTCGATTTCATGAATGAAAGCGTCAGCATCTTTGCACCACGAGACATTCAAATAATTCAGATTTTCAGTATGGACTTGTTGCAACATCTCCTTCATGGCAATGCGATCCCAGGCCACGTCGAGATGAACAAGTTCGGGCAGCTTGCTCAAAATATAAGTACTGGGTTTGAACGCTGTGCATCCTGCGTTTAAAAACTTAAGACCGCTAAAATTGCTCATTCGCCGATAGAATTCCGGCGCCGGCGACTGATTGCAATTCATGTCAATGAGAATCAGCTCGTCAGGGCGAAATTTGTCCAGAAGCGCCGGGTTGGCAACAAGGAACTCGCTCGGGATCAGACCAATTTCATCGTTGCTCTTCAAAGTGAATTCACCCGCCGCGTCTCTCTCCACTCCGGCGCTTGTCAGGATCAAGCCCAGAGAATTCTTCTGCGGAAATCTGTATACGCGCTCGCTGCCGCTTATTTCCGACCAGTGCGTCGATGATTTCACGTATTTTTCGTATGCGGGATCATCGGCCTTCAGTTGAGAAATTTGATAAAGCCCGGAAGGGCTGGCTTCGTTTGCTGCACTCTTGTCCTTCTTCTTGGTCAGCCCAAAGTAGCTTTCCAGATTTGGTCCAAGGAACATGTAGCTGGTCAACGCGCCAAGGAAAAACATTCCTGCGGCGATTACCAGACAAAGAGACATCGGCACGGTGGAACTGGCGGTAGAAACAGCCGCGTCTTTTTTCGGCAAATCAACTTTCTTCGCCGCCTGTGCAGAATCAATGGCTTGGAGCGTGCCCTGTGATTCCTCGGTAAGGCGCCTTTCCAGCTGTATCAAATCTTTTGATAAAGCATGCGCGCTTTGATAGCGTTCGGCTGGATCCTTTTCCAGAAGTTTGGCAACGATATTTTCGAGGGACTGAGGATACTGAGTGCCGAGTGAGGCTTCTTTCAAGGACAATGGTTTTTCACCCTGATGTTTCATCATCGTCGAGAGCGCCGTCTCGCCTATGAAGGGCGGCGCGCCTGTGAGCGCCTCATAAAAGACACAACCCAATGAATAAAGATCGCTTCGGTGATCGACTGCCACTCCTGTGCACTGTTCAGGACTCATGTAGAGCGGACTGCCGAAGATTTCACCGGTTTTGGTCAGGTTTTGCTTCGTCTCATCGAGAATCTTCGCAATTCCGAAGTCAACCACTTTCAAGATCTCGAGCCCGTTTTCGTTGATGAGGATGAAGTTGCTCGGCTTGAGATCGCGGTGCACCACGCCATGGCTGTGCGCATGCGCCAGCGC
>JAYRNY010000265.1:0-5100 GCA_041911975.1 bacterium
CGCTTCCACTGTCCAATGCAGGGACCGCAAGCGTTGGCAAGTACAGTTCCGCCGATGGTCTCGAGTGTTTTCATTTGACCGTCGCGGCCGATTGTCTTGTAGATCTGTTCCGATCCAGGTGAGATAAGGAACCCGATGTCTGCTTTGACACCGTGTGCACCGGCTTGGTTAGCTACATGAGCGGCTCTGCCCATGTCTTCGTAGGATGAGTTTGTGCAGCTTCCGATCAATGCATACTTTAAATGTTCCGGGTAACCTTTTTCGTCCACTTCCTTTGCCAGAAGGGAGATCGGGCGGGCCAGGTCGGGTGTGTGAGGACCGACTACATAAGGTTCCAGAGTATCGAGGTCGATCTCGACAATTTGATCGAAGTAGTTTTTGTAATCTTTCTCGACCTCCGGATCAGCCACAAGGTACTCGCGGAATTGCTCTGCCAGAGCGGCAATCTCTTCACGCTTGGTCGCACGCAGATACTTCGCCATGCGATCGTCAAAGGGAAATATCGATGTGGTGGCACCGAGTTCCGCACCCATGTTTGTAATGGTGCCTTTGCCCGTGCAACTAATAGATTCTGTGCCTGGTCCGAAGTATTCAACGATGGCGCCTGTTCCGCCGGCGACGGTCAAAATGCCTGCCAGTTTCAAAATCACATCTTTTGGTGCCGTCCAACCGTTGAGCTTACCGGTCAAACGAACGCCTATTAGTTTCGGCCATCTGACGCCCCATGGCTCTCCAGCCATAACATCGACCGCATCGGCGCCGCCGACGCCGATGGCGATCATGCCCAGACCGCCGGCATTAGGAGTATGGGAGTCCGTGCCGATCATCATGCCGCCTGGAAATGCATAGTTTTCCAGAACGACCTGGTGGATGATGCCGGAGCCTGGCTTCCAAAAGCCGATGCCGTGTTTTTCTGCCGCTGTGCGCAAGAAGTTGTAGACTTCCGCGTTTTCGCTCAAAGCATTTTCCATGTCCTTGTCTGCGCCGACTCTGGCTTGAATTAAGTGGTCGCAGTGAATGGTCGAGGGAACGGCCACTGTTTTTAATTTGGCTTGCATGAATTGCAGGACCGCCATTTGCGCGGTTGCGTCCTGCATGGCAACTCGGTCCGGACGCAAAAGAGCGTAACTTTCTCCACGCTTGGGATGTTTTTCGGCAGCGTCCCAGTGGTCAAGGTGGGAAGTGAGGATTTTCTCCGCCAGGGTCAAGCCGCGCCCGTAGCGCTTGCGAGCCTCATTGTGCTTTTCCGGCAAAGACTCATAGAGTTTCTTTATGTCTTTGGCGCTTAATTCAGTCATTGGCGTGCCCTCTTTCCGTTCAATATATGGATATATTGATTTTACTGTAAGCAGGCGCTCAAGCCCTCAATTTTTAGGGTTATTGCGCATTTCTAAAATAGAGAGACCGGGTCTTGAGAACACCGGACTCCCTTCTTTTATGAATCTGCTGCCAGGCAATTGCCTAGTAGTTTCTGATTTCCACTCCCGGTCCGCCCGATTCAGTGGACGATCCGGCATTGCTTGCGCCGCCGGAATCGGACTCAGCACCAGTTGCTCCCGGTCCGCCGGTTTCCGATGAAGCCTCACCGCCGGCCGGTCCACCGGTTTCCGATGAAGCCTCGCCGCCTCTGGGTCCGCCGGTCTCCGTCGAGGCTTCACCGCCATAGACGCCGCCTGATTCGGATTCACCGCCGCCGAAAAACACTCCGCCTGATTCCGATTCGAGCTGGTTCATCTTGATGGGCGAATTGACGGGCAGGGTATTTTGTCCGAAGCTGTTGTCAAAGGCAATTGCTTGCGGGTTGTGACTCAAAATAATTGCTGCGGCGGCAATTGTTGTTGCCGAAAAGGCATGTAATTTCAACATTTGTATGTCCTCACTGAGACAAGTCTTGCCGTCATGTCTATCTGGGGTCAGCAACTTTGGTTGCCGAAGGCGGTGTGAATCCCATCTTCTTGGCGGTGTTCCAGTCGCTTTGCGCTTGTTTGTCGCTGCCCAGGGCTTTGTAGCTGACGGCGCGATGGTGATAGACATGCGCTAAACGTCCGTTGTACTTCAGTGCTTTCGAGAAATCGTCGACTGCCTTATCGTGGTAGCCCTGCTTGGCCATTGATCTTCCTCTGTTGACATAAGCAGCAGAAAGTTTCGGATTGATCTGAAGGGCAAGGGTGGCTGCGTCGGCGGCATCATTGTTGTTGCCTTGCATGTGCAAAGCGTGCGACTTGTTGATCAAGGCCAGAGCACGTGCATGCGGCGATTTCATTTCGGCTGCTTTGTCGGCGTCGGCGATTGCTTTGTCATACTGGCCCAGTCCATTATAGGCGTGAGCGCGGTTGACATAAGCCATGGCAATATTGGGATCGATTTCGATTGCCCGGTTGAGATCTTCAAGCGCTTGTTGATACTTTCTCGACTTGTTGTAGGCCCAGCCTCGATTTATATAGGCTGGAGCTGATTTAGGATCTAATTGAATTGCTTTGCTTCCATCTTCGATTGCTTCTGCATAACGACCCAGACGGTCTTTGGCCAGAGAGCGATCGATGTACGCTTTCGCGTTATTCGGGTTGGCTTTGATTGATTCATCAAGCTTGCCGATCGCGTCTTTATATTTATCTTTTTTCAATAGGTTCTCGGCATTCTTCAAGGCATCCATTGAAGGATCAGCCGAAGCGGCGCAGAGTCCAGCTGTCGCACTTACGGCAACAATAGATAATGCGGAAAGAAACGAGCGAGCATAAAGCGAGCCACTCGGTGATTTCATCTTGAAAATCCTCCTAAGCCTTTAGTCTTGCGGAATTTCTCGTCCATACTCGGTGTATGCGAGAGGGTTACCTGCAAGTTAATTTTGCAGAGCACAATTATCCCAGGCCTGCTAACTGTTTACGGTTTGTTTAATTGTCGCTTATCAATTCTTATCCCCCCTTCGGTGGTCTCAAGGTGCTTACCTGGCCTCGAGTCTAGGGCTTTCACGTGGGGAACTTGTGAGGATGAATGAGATTGGTTCTCAAGGCTTTGTTTTAACTGAGTTCGCTTCCTTTATACGTTTCACCAACTCCTCTTTTGCCGTCTCCAGCTGGTGATCGTCGGCGCTCTTCTTGTCGTTCGCCACCTTCAAATCCGGCTCCACTCCTATGCCTTCCAGTCTTACGCCTTCCAGCGCGCAGTCTTGCACTGCCAGATAAAGCGCACATCTTTCTTTGACGGGAAAAAGCATTCCGGCCACGAAATAGCCCGCTGTTGTATCGCCGATGACTTTCGCTCGTTGGGTTTTCTTCAGCGATAGTGCCAACATTTCTTTGCCACTGCGGGAGCCACCATTAATCAGTGCCACCATAGGTTTGTCGAAATAAGCGCGGTCGACTATTTTCTTACCTTCTCTCATTGTCATTTCAAAATCCGGATATCCAGCCGGGTTTCTGTAAAAAACATCGAGCGCGTCCAGAGAGCAGGCACCATATCCATCTCGTAAATCAAGGATTAATCCGTCACATGATTTAATCGGTTCGACAGTAACTTGATTTTCCATTTCCTCCTGCGCACCTTTTCCCCCACACCAGAGATGCACATAACCCAGCTTCAGACCGTCTTTCTCGAACACACGCACACTTTTCTCGACTGCCCTGCAATACATGTCATACATGCTTTTCCTGGGAATAGTCGCTTGCACGTGATCCTTCTTGCCGTCACGCTCGTACTCGATCCTGAACAATTCACTCTTGCCGTTGAAATTCGCCATGCCTACGTACTTTCTTCCGTCTACATTCAATATCTTGTCGGCCACCCTGATGCCTGCTTTTCGGGCTGGCGAGTCATCGAGAACGAAACGCACTCGATCTTCATCGAACCCGACGCCGCCCGTAATATATCCAGGAAATGCACAGACCCCTAATGGCTTCGTGTGCTCTTTTGCTCCGTGAGAAAAGAGAGAATAGAGAAAGTAGTAAGTGTCGTCGTTGATAGTCAGAAATCGGCAGTGGCTGGTTTTAAGCTCACCTAAAGCGGCATTCAACGCATTTGACAGCTCAATAAGATCTTTTGCGTTGAGAATTTTCTCTTTCTGTTTTTCGATCGCTTTTGGCCAAACATCTTTGCTCATCTGCTTCGAATAAAAGGATTTGCCAACGATTTCGTCAACCTTTGATAGAACAGCTTTGTTGTACTCGCGGTCGCAATTGAGAGCGTCGAGACCATTGAGAGGACTATTTGCCTCAGTCTGAGTTGCAGCTATGGACTGACCTGCAAAACTAAGATAAACACCCGCTAAAAGAATGTTCAGGCTGGCCAGTGCAATTGAATTGTATTTAGAGAGACTTTTTGGCTGGAATTTTTCGAGCAGCAACGTATGATCACTCCCCTACATATAAAATGATCTGTTGAGTTTTTTGACCGGGGCGCTTGACGAGCCAGTAAATAATACATGACCACGGACAGTGAAACCTTAGGAAAGGAGACGGGCGAGAAGGAGGTTAACGCGCGTTATCCGGTTGCCCCGTCGGTCTTTATTCCTACGTTGTATTTCATGGAAGGCTTGCCTTACACCATCGTCAATATGATGGCTGTAGTGTTTTATAAAAACCTGGGAGCCGGCAATGATTTCATAGCCCAGGTGACGAGCATTCTATCTATAGCGTGGACTTTGAAATTTATCTGGGCGCCTCTTGTCGACATTTACGGCACCCGGCGTGGTTGGATTGTGGTGGCGCAATTGGTGCTGGCTGCAATGAGCGTACTTCTGGCTGGTTCCGCGTTCGTTCCGAACAATGTCTTCCTTTCGGTCTCTGCCCTGGCTTTGATCGCGATTGCATCTGCCACGCATGATGTGGCCATCGACGGCTACTACATGGATGTTTTGAACAAGCAACAACAAGCCGTGTACGTAGGTGTGAGAAATGCAATCTACAAAATTGCTGTGCTGGTCGGACAGGGTCCGCTTGTAATGCTGGCCGGCTATGTAGCGATTGCAGGAGGAAAAAGCGATTATTCAACCGGCTGGGCAGCGGCTTTTGCAATCTGCGGCGCCTTCTTTTTGCTGTTCGGCATTTTGCATCTATTTATATTGCCCAAAGTTGCCGGTCAAACAAAAACCGGGCCTATTGAGAA
>JAYRNY010000266.1:0-5146 GCA_041911975.1 bacterium
CCTGTGTGCGTCTCTGGGGCGGTATCCAGTTTGCTGCACGCTCGATCTGCAGAATCGCATCCTTGTCGCCCTTGTTGAGGTCTTTACTGAACCCATTGTGTCTAAGCTCGAGTATCTGCTTTATTGCAAGCTCTCGTTCAGTCTCATAGCCATATCCAAGAGCCGGCAAGCCGCAACTTGGATCGCCATAGAACAAATAATGCGAAAGGCAGCGGATCGCATCTGCCCTTTGTGAGGGTCCTGTCAAACCTTGGGCATGATAAACGCGTCCGCGTAACCAATCGTCGGTGCGAATGCCTGGGGGTAGAACTGAGAATATCTCGGCGACATCCTTTGTGTGTTCGCCTGTCGTTGCTTGCCTTGACGCCTTTAAGGGAATTACGTTACCAACGGTCCTTTGCTGCGCTCTCAATGCGGTTAGTTTCTCTAGTTTGCCGGCACTCTCAGTTGCAAATTTCTGGAGCTGTTGAAATTGGGCTTGCGAATTTGAGCATGTGTTCACTGCATCAAGAAAATAGTCAAGTGCCATGGTTGGGCTGAGCTCCCATCTTTCAATGTCCGGGTCCATTGTTTTGTCATTGAGAAAAGCGAAACCCGGTTGAAGCGGAAGACGCAGGCCCATGCCTGCCGATCCGTGAGAAACGTTGGGAAAAATTTCCAGTGCCCCCGACTTTATACGAAATCCCGTATAAGTGAAAAGGTCCACCAGCGCTCGACGTAACTGGAGCGAGTTGACGAGTTCGTCGAAGAATATATACAAATGCCATCCATTGCTGTCGCTGGAGCGAAATGGCACAAGTTGAGTTATTCCTGTATCACGCAGGACTCTTTTGATCTTATTGAAAGAGCGAAGGTTGTGATATGGGCTTCCCGCATCGATGTCTATGACGGCAAAGCGAGTCTGTTTGCCGAATCGAAAACCAAGCAAGTACTTAGGGTGCTTGCCTGCGACTGCTTTCAGTATTTCAGTATCAGTTAGCCGCCAGGATTCTTGGGCCGAAAGCCACGAGCCTGTGTCATGAGGTCGATATATATATTGGTAGCGGTGGTGTTGAAAGAGGTCGAGAAACTCGGAAACAGTATCGTTCCAATCGACGGGAAAAATGGATGAACGCTGAAATCTTGCGGGCTGCTGCACCATAGGTGAGCCCGCTGCTGATATGCCGGACGTAGTCTACTCTCTTTCTAATTTTCGACGAGTTGACCTAGCCGGATCCGTGCATTATCCTATTCATCAAACCAGGGGACTTGCCAGAAACCTGATTCGACTGAAAATGGTGGATCCGTAAGGGTCTTTTAGAAGAGACAGCACCGCCAAGTGTCGTCTCTTTTGTTTTGAGAACATTTAGTTCTCTTCGTTTTCGACTGTGATTGTCACCTCCTTGCCGAGCTTGTACAGGAACTTCACGAGAAGTTCTGCACTGAATTTGTCGATGCTCAGACTCAAGATCTCAGAAATTCTTGGTTGTTTAACTCCAAGTTTCTTTGCAGCTTGCTGCTGAGTCATGCCTGTATTTAGAAGCTCTTGCTTGAGCTGTCCGAGCAATACAGTACGCAATGCAAGGCACTGCCCTTCTGCTGCTGGTACACCTTTCTTTCGAAAGTAATGTCGGTAGTATTTGACGTTGTTCACAAGCAGATGCTTTCCAGGTTTGTTTTCTCACTCACATTTATACGTAATTTCGTATAAAGCGGATCCCATAACCAATTTATGATGTGTTTTGACCAAACGGCAGCGTCAACTGCTCGAATGAATCCCAGTCAGAGTCTGAATTCTGAGCCGGTTTAGGAATTTTCTTCTTCTCTTTGGGCCCGTCACGTGCGCTGCTTTTTCTGGAAGCGGACATGACCGGATGTTCGGCAGGAGGCGCTCGTTCATGAGTGTCTTCTGGAGCAAATAGAAGCGTTTGAATCTGACTAGATTCTGGGATCGTTGCAGTCGCTTCGCTATTACTAGTTTCAACAACTGCCGGTGATTTAGTTTCGGCTATCTCAGTTATCGCCAAAGCGATCAATGCTTCGCTGAATAGGCTGAAATCTGGTTCGTCGAAAGAATCGGGAGGCTTTTCTGAAGGTACTTCACCATCTTGAGTGTGTATTACCTCTTCGGTTTCCGCGATCTCATAGTCTGTCAAGACAGTTTGGACAGCCTGGTCACATTCAGGCGAGTCGGTCGAATTCTGTCCAATATCAGGGGTTGAAACAGCTTCCTCTATATCCGGCACGTTCGCCATGTTTGCTGTCAGAGGCTCGATTGTTTCGTCTGTCTTGACAGGGCCAATTGATTCTGAAATTTCAATTTGCTCTGCGCCAGATGCCCAAACTGATGTCAGCAGCTCATTGTCCTGGTTGTCTGGACAACCAGGACAATCAGGCGAGAAGCTCATGGAACTGGCATCTTCGCGTGTCATGACAGAATCATCTTGTGGCGAAAAGTCAAAGGTTTCATCCGTTGCTACTGAAAGTTCAACTGGTGAATCGGGTGACGTCTGATTCAGAGCAGCCTCGAATTTCTCGAAGTCAGTCGCATTTGATCTCAGGTCCTGCATGAACATGGAAACGGTATTCTGAAAGGACATTTCCGCTGCCGCGACAATCGGTCCAAGTTCATCATTGAGCCAGGTAAAACTAGCCTGCAATGGTATTTGCAATGGTGCGCCGGTCGGCAAAATCGAAGTTGCATCGTTGTCGACTGCAAAACAATTTTTGTCCAGCCAGCTCTTAACAAGTGAAGTTGCCTTTTGACTTGCGACCGGCTCGCAAAAGAAAAGGAAGATCTGCCAGAGATCTAATTCTTCAATATAAAAGGATTTCGGTTGAAGACATATATCCTTCAACTGCTTCTGAAGACTTTTAACTGTCTGGAACGCAGTCGCAGACTTAGTTCCATCGACCTGAATAATGACGAAGGAAGTCTTTTCCAGTGAACCAAAAGCACGCCTGAGTGATGAGCCGGCATGCAAACTGGAAATCAACTCTTCATCAGTCAAATAGTGCCATTGACTGGTTTTTCGCCAAGTCGTCGACGACTTTGATCGAACAAAGGTTTGGTGTCTGTCCGCAAACAATCTAAGGAATGCGGAAAGTTCGCTTTTGTCAGCCAACGCGTGTGCAGGAGACTCCTTCTGCAGGTCCTCGCGAGTATTAATGGCTATTCTCTCTTTCTAGTTATCTATTAAATGGAACTGGAGTTTTGATCTCGGTTGCACCACTCACGGTGTCTTTATGTAGATCGTTGTGATCCTAAGGCCGGAGATTGAAATGATCAAGGGCCTAAACGGCTGATCTGTGCTTCTTTTTCGGCTTTTGTCTAGACTGACAGGTCACAATATACAGGGCATGTCTAGACAATCCATCATCAATCCTCAGACAAGATAGCATATGTCTAGACTGACATGACGGTCTAGACATATTTTCTTTTTCCAGCACCGGATTCAATACCAGGAATTTGCTCATCAAAGGACTCGAACCCTGTCTAGTCAGACATGACAGCAGTGGGTAGACAGACATGACAGTCATGACAAAATTGACCGGGCTGACATGACACCAGCAATCCCTAGTGACAAAGCAAACGCCAGTAAACAGGAGAGGTGGCACCATACGAGAGATCGGGACAGACCCAAGAGAGCCAGAACAAGTGTCCAGACAAATTGAGGAAAGAATAACCAGTGCACCAAATACGGTTTTTTCAATATAATGTTCATGTAGTTCGAAGATTGGATATATCCGATGAGCAATTTGCCAAAAGAAGCAGTTAGCCCAAAGTCCCTGTCCGCAGTTGACCAGACTGTCCAGACAAAAGCCCAAGAGGGTGAATGGATGTACCTTGCCGACGCGGCAAGGGCGACGGGCATGTCCGAGAGGACATTGCGCCGCCATCTTAAAAAGAACGCCTTGAGGTCGAAAAGACTGGGCAAGCTAGCGAATTCGCCTCTGCAGGTATGGATTACACCAGAGTTCAAGGCTGATCCGGAAGAAGAAATTGCCACCGAAATCGCTGATGTAGACTTCTTTGACGCTGTTGAAGAGGATTCCGACTTCTCGCAAGAAGAAAACGATGAGGCAGTTCCTTCGCAACAAAAACAAGGTTTTGATGCATCCATAGAATTGGAAAAAGTCGTAAAGGCTATTGCCGAGCAATTCGGAAACAAGCTTGATGAGCAGAAAGAAGTGATTTTTCAGCTTCGTCATGAGCTCCAAGAAAAAGAGACTCAACTGCGACTCTTGCCTGATCTGCAGAAGAAATTGGAAGAGGAAGAAAAGCTCAAAGACTTCGAAACATCAGCTCTGAAGAAACAAATAGAAGAGCTGAACAAAGAAAATGCGGAGCTCAAGGAAACGGCTGAGTCATTGAAGAAAGCCGCATCCGAGAAAAAGTCGATGTGGAGCTGGTTTACCGGCAAATAAGGCAGATTGATCGGGCCCTGGTCAATCCAGCATGGATTTATGCACTCAAATTGGCTGAGTTGTGGGACGCACTAATGAGTGAACAAAAGAGTTCTTTTGTTCACGGTTTTTGAAGCTTGGTGTTATTAGTGGTGAAGAAGTCACCGCGAGCAATCTTCTTTGTGGCGATAGGCAGGCGGTCAAAATTGAGTTTGCCTAGTTCACGGCCCTGTAATTGATCTTGCCAATCTTCGCGGGTATCGGTATTGCTAATCGAGATGTCTTCACCGGGATTGATATCTTGCGTAGCGAAGCTGCCTATGTACAAAGCATTGGTGCGAAACTTGGGGTCTCCAGCATCCAAAATTGCGTTGAAGGCATCTCCGTGATATGGGCAGACACGGAATAGAAATTGCTTGTCGGGCACACCTTTTTTCTGAATCAGTTCTTGGGCCTCGCCACACTGAAAGCAAACCACGAAGGTGTGGGATTCGTCTCCTTTGGTAAATCGAAATGCGTGGTGGGGATCGAAGCAGGCAAACCAATGCCCGTTTGCTTCAACGGCCAGACGAAAAGCAGAAATGAGGACTTTTTTGGTTTCTTCCGTCTTTATTTGAGTGTGTGCCAGGATCGGGCGGCCCAAAATGCCGTGCGAGTCTTCCTTCTTTGGATGCGCGGGAATCGCGTAAAGGTCCACCTGGTCAGCGGTGAGCATAAACTCAATTTCCTCTTCTGGAATTTGCTTTAGTTCTGGTGCTGC
>JAYRNY010000267.1:0-7116 GCA_041911975.1 bacterium
AAGGCTGGAACCAGAAGTTTTTAAACCAGACGCGACAGCGGCCGCCCCAACCCACGTCGGGGGGGCGCATGCGCCGCCCTGACAAAGAGCCGCATGCGGCTCCCCCACGAAAACAACGAAATTATTGCCAGACCGAAACGCCACCACCTGAAGTGCTTGGTTTGGCTACAACATGGCTGCGCGCGGCCAAAATGGTTTTCGGCTCGAGAGCATTCTGGTGCAAATAGACATTGTCCAGCCGCTTGCGCAATGCGGTCAGAGTGGTGGGCAATTCAACTTTCACGCCTTCACGCATGATCCACTGCGGCACGAAAAAACCAGGATCGACGAACATGGTGTATGTCAATTCGGTTTTGCTGCCGTTGTCGGAGGGCTTCATCTCCCATGTGCCGCTGAAATCCTTCAGTGTTCCACCCAGGCGCTTGAATGAGATAAGCCCGTCCTTGCGCGTGTACTTGGAGTCGACTGTGTAGGTGAAATTGGGAATGAAAATGCCGATATCGAGAGTGACTTTCATGATCGACTCGTCTTCTTTGTCGAGCATGACATCGACTGTCTTCATGCGCGGCGAGATCTTGCCCTGAAATTCAAAGGGATTGACCATGACCGGCCAGACTTGATCGGGCGGATGGTCGATAAGAATTGTGCCTGTCACATACCTGGTGTTGCCTACATTTCTCAAGCCGACGACAACTTCACCTTTGGCCAGCTTTTCTGCATCAGTCAGAGGCTTGGCGGCATAAGCAGCGCCGATTGGAAACAGTGTGGTGAGCATGACCATGAAAAAGGCCGCCAACAACGCCACACATTTTTGGAGCGGCATGCACCGCTTGGCTATTGAATTCATCGGGTTTTAGAACCTTGGAATAAGTATGTGAAATCGGAACGCCAGATGTTGCAATCAAAATCGAAGCGGATTTTACGGGTTGCCATCGGACGCTATGACTTTACTTGACAGCAGCCGATTTTTGCCGGTATTTCCGGTTGAAATAAGTTTATCAAGAGCGGACTGCCCTAACAATGCAGGAAGGATTTCCCACTAAAACCCACTGACATCACGGGCGATACTTTTGTTCCGGCGGCGACGGGGATCATCAGACTTGAAGTGAAAAAGTCTGTTATGTTTCAAAAGATAATTAATCCATATTCGGTTAAATTCTTCGGTTTGACAACCAAACCCCTTGGCAATCAGCGGTTTTCAGACTTTGCCCTTACGCACACTAGAAAACAATCACGCAAATAGCTTTGCATCTGCGTAGCATTAGGCATTACAGGTCTTAGTGTTGCAGTATAATTCAGCAATATTTAGAACTACTCAGTGTTTTTGGAGTTATTCGGATGCCACGAGGCGGTAAAGAAGACGCACTATTCGGCAGAGAGAGCTTGTTCAGGCAAAAGCTCGATCAGCTGCGCACCACCGGTGAGATCAAGAGAAAACAGCAGCTCGATCCGATGGCACGAGTGAGAGAACTCGAGCAAGCCTCGATTCTCGCCGGAACGCAGGGATTGGTTGCCGGCAACACGAAAGAAGATCAGTACAAGCTAACCATGCTGGATAGCCTCACCGAGCTCTATAACCATGATGCAATTGTTCGCATTTTCAAAGAAGAGCTGAAGCGTGCACGCCGCTACAAACAGAACGAAGCGCTGGTCGTACTCAAGGTGGACCAGCTCGATCAGATCATTCAGGCGCACGGAAAGTTGGTTGGAGACTCAATCTTGAAAGGTCTCTCTAACTTCTTGATGAAGATGATTCGCGACGTAGATATTCCGGCTCGCTATGACGCTCAGCATTTCGCCGTGGTTCTGCCGGCAACCGATTTGAAAGGCACGCTGGTGCTGGCTGAAAGAATCAGATCGAAAGTGGCATACGAGCGAATTTCCGAGATGGGAGCAAACTGGAGCGTTACCGTGAGCGTCGGCGTTGCCGCTTTCCCGGATCACTCCCCTTCACCGGACGAGTTGTTTCAGAAGGCCGTTCAAGCCTGCGCTATCGCCAGGATGCAAGGCGGAGACGCAGTCTACGTCTGCGAATAGAGACAGCACGAATGTTATAGAGGCGGCGTTCATGCCGCTCGAAAAAAACACTAGCGCTGTGGTGAAACCCAGCCGAGTTTTTCCATGATCAATTGGAAGTCTTCTTTGCTCCAGACATAATGGTGCAATGCAAAGATAGCCTGCTCGTGAGTCAGATAGCCATCGCTCATCAATTGGTGGCAGCGCAATGCCACTTGCAGAGTAGCGGAATCGATCAACCCTGTGGTGAGAAGAATGTTCTCCACTGGCGTGCCGGTGCGACTGCTCTGCTGCAGCACCATCTCCATATCGGTGTCCGGAATCAAGCGCACCATTTTCAAAAGCTCCAGCATCGTCATGCCGCGCTGTCTTTCGGTTTGCGTGCGCTTGGTCACCTCAGTGACCGCTTGTGGAATGGCTATACCGCGAGCCTTGGTGAGCTTTAAAACTTCAGCCGCTTCCAGGGGATTCAAGACCCTGGCGCAAACCAGCTCTTGAACCTTGAGTGCATCTACCAGGGTCGAATAGCTGATCAACTTCGCTTGCGTCAGCACCTGCCCGATCGGCAACTCATCAACGATGCCTCGCTCGACTGCAGTGAGAAGATCGATTTCACTGACCAGGTCTGCAAGAACAAGTAATTCTCCCAATCTGACGGCGTTGTTTTGCTGCACCTGATAATGACCATGCAGGGCGAGAGATTCTTCCAGAGAGGTATGCTTTTCGGCGGAAACAGCCAGCGCTTCCATAGCCTGCTGGCGAGTAATCTTTCCCTGGCGTATCAATTGCTGGGCGGTCAGGGCGGCATAAGCCACCATGTCATTCAAAACACCTTTCAAAACTAGAATTCTGCCCAGCGGCAAGCCTGTGTTGAAACAGGTTTGAAGAGCATCTTCCAGCTGGTCGTTACTGACAAGGTCGGCTTCTACCAGAAGCTGCCCGAGCTTATTGGTGAACTCGAAATATTCAGAGCGCCAGCCCACCTCACGCAAGGCATCGTCAAGGCTGATGTCTTTTTGTCCGGTTTTTCTAAGAGCCAGAACCGCATATTCGACATTGAGCAGCTTGTCACGAATCAAACTTTGCGCCATGAGCGCCGAATGCAGGCGGTCTTCGGTAATAAATCCGGAGGACACAAGAACGCGGCCGACCGGCAGACCTGTTTTTTGCGAGATCGGCAATGCATCGGCAAGCTGGCCCAAACTGATCAGCTCAGACTTAACCAGCAAATCACCAATCAGTATCGGAATCGGCCGTTTAGACACCTTGCCCCCAGTCGAACGTCAGTAGTCTCATTCTACTGACAATATAAAAGACTAAGTGTAAGAAAGATAGCAGATTCGGCACCCTATAGCGGTTTTCGACAACGAATGTGGAGAAAGAGAGCAACTTTTGCAGTTCCTTTCAGCCCAGGATATCTTTCCAAAGCTGAGCCATCAAAAGACGGTTCTGAAAAACGCTCCAGGATGAAACCGACATGAGCCGAGTGGGCGACTCAGGGCGCGGTCTGCCCTTCGGACACAGAATCCCTGATAGCGTCTCTAATTGTATGCGCCTTTTCGCTCATTTTAGTCGCTTCCGCCTGCCTGCCTTCGGAGGACAGAAAGCGGCTGTACAGCTCCAAAGCACTGGCAGTTGCGGCAGAATTTTTGCCGGCGGAATTCTCGCGAATTTTGATGATGCGCTGGTAGATGAGATCCGAGTGCCAGCTCTTTCCATGCTTGCGGTACAAAATTGCCAGGTTCGGCAGCCGATCGGCATAGGCAGGACTGTCACCGCCTTTTTCGCTTTCAACTGTACGCATCGCCAGCTCATAAAGGCGCTCAGACTCTGCTGCATCTCCGCGCTTGTCATAAAGCCCGGCCAGCCCAATCAAGCAATCAACTACCCCGGGGTTGAGTTGCTTGTCGCTCTCCGCTTTCGAAATTGCCTCTTTCCATTGCAATTCCGCCTCAGCCAGACGCTCCTCTTTCATAGCCTGGCGCGCGCCGGCATCCAACTCCTGCCAGCCTTGAGCGACAAGCAATGAAACCAGGCAGCCAATCTTGCCGATCACGGCGAGGACCTCTCATAAAAAAAGCGGCGACTATGCCGACATCATGATTTTATCGAACAACACCGTTTTCGTCCGCCGCGCCTGCCCGGTTATAAGGCACAGGTGAGGGGTAAATATTCAGAACTGTGAGAATTTATAGTCTATATGGCTAAGCGCATTGGAAAGTTTATTCAGGCATTCAACCACATGCTCATCTGCGCATGCGTCTTTCTCGCGCTGCCGTCTGCTGCTTACGCTCAGGGATACTACAGCCAGGAACAAGCGATCGCTGAAAACCGCGCCGCCAAAAAGGCCGAAAGCCTCATGCATTCAGGCAAACTGGAAGACGCCATCTATTTTCTCAACGGCGAGCTGGCACAAAACCCTCGTTCCGCCATTTTGAATTTCGAACTGGGCAATGCTCATCTGCGTTCAAGAGATTTTACCCGAGCGATTGAATGTTATCAGCAGGCAGTCAGGCTCAAGAACCCGTTTCCAGAAGCCTGTTTGAACGCCGCATACGCCTGCCTGGATGCGGGCATGGAACTGCAGGCGATACCATGGTTTCACAAGTATCTCAGGGAAAATCCGAATGCATCCAATGCCAAGGAAGTGGAATCAGAGCTTCTCGTGGCCAATGCCAAAGCGCAAATGAAGGACAAGCACAACTTCGATGCCAAACAGACGCTGGAGCGCGCCCTGCAGATATCTCCCAACTCCGAGATAGTTCTTTTCGCCCTTGCTCGTGCCCGCTCAGAACTGGGCGACACGCAAGGAGCGATTCATGCATACGAAGACTTGCTCAAAATCAACCCTCGACACTCTGCAGCGCTGATCAACATGGCCGAGTGCTATCAGACCAGCGGTCAGTTGCCCCAAGCAGTTGCCTGGCTGAAGAAATACGCCTCCGCCAATCCAAACGCACCGGATATAGTGCAGATTCAAAACATGATCGTAGCATTGACGGAAAAGAGCTCAGAGCAGAGATCCGATCCGCAGGCTCTCGACTATGCCGGCGCCATCTCCGAAGCGGGCCGCTTTTACCGCTGGCCGCCCAACCGGCTGCCCATCAAGGTCTGGGTTTCGTTTGGAGAAGGCGTTCCCGGTTTCAAACCAGAATTCAGGGCCGGCTTCTTTGACGCGCTCAACTCATGGATGAAAGCCGGGCAGGGGAGATTGCAATACATCCTGGTCAACAGCAAGGAACAAGCGGATCTGACCGCAGAATGGACCGGCAGTCCCTATGACGTGAAGCCGACAGGGCACAACGTCGAACAGGGCGTTTGCAACCTGGCGTCACTGGACAGGGGAAAAGACTTCATCGAAATCGACAGAGCCGATATTCGCATTTTGACGATCGACAGAAACAACCAGCAACCCCTTTCCGATGAAGAAATGAAGAAGACCTGCTTACACGAACTCGGGCATGCCATGGGGCTTCAGGGGCACTCGACCAACAATCACGACATCATGTTTTTCTCGATGTCCAATACGAACTGGCCGGTTCTTTCGCGCCGTGACAGGGCGACTCTATTTTTGATCTATCAGAACTACCAGCCCTTGATGAGCGCTCAATATCCAAACCAGTAGGGTCAGAAACTAGCAGGGGAGAAACATCTCGATTCACCTTTCTCTTTGTCTATTCCTCTGGTTTCGCGAAAGTGTCATCCGGCATTTCCTTGTCGAATGCGACTTCCTCATAATTAGTCTCGATGTAATTGCGCTTGTCCGGCAGTGATGATGGTTTTACAGAGGCAGGATCCACGTCCTTGAGCGCTAGTTTTTTAGCCATATCCAGCACTTCATTCGTGATCGCGCTGCTCACCTTCGTATAAGTCTTCACTCGCCGCAAAGCAAAGTCATCACAACCAATCCATATGATTTTGTCGTGAGGATTTTTCACGGTGCTGGCGATGCAATAACAATCCTTTTCGTTGGCAGTTTCTTTGCCGAAGAGAGTAAGGTCTTTGTGGCGGTCGAGCCAGGCGACGGGCAAGAGATCAAGCTCGGGCAAATGCTGCGAAATTTGCGCTACCGCATTATGAGTGGGACCATTTGCCTCGGCAATTGCATACTTCAGACTGGACTGGAGCTTGACCTCGCCATCACCGTCCTTTGAAAAGGCTGAGAAGTTATCGCATCCAATCATATGCTCTCGAAAAGGCAAGTCCGGATACTCGCGGTCTATCCATTCAAACCGGAAATAGTAAGGTCGCTTATACCAGGTTCGAAATTTCAGGAAATTTCCATGCGAGCGATCTTCGCCTTCCATGAAGTTTTCCACAAAACCGCTGTCCTCATAAGAAAAGCACGAAGCATACTTTTCAAGCATGCGAATGACGATTTCTTCTGGTGTCATTAGCCGGTCACCACGCTTCAGTTAGTCGAGCCTGTCGCCCGGTCTGGCAAGGTCGTCGAGCATGATTATCGCCCCTTTGTTCTTCTTGCGTTTCAGGGTTCTGCCGACGACTTCGGAAATTCCCGCCACTGCATTTACGGGCGCCAATCTCTTTTCGATGCGCTTTTCTTCGAGGCTGCTTTCAGTGGGAGTGCTCCCTTTTTCAAGATCTGACTTCGGCACAACCACTACCTGCATGTCCGGCTCGGCCGGATCTGCTGAGGCAGCTGGCACGCTAAGACTGAGGTTCAAACTGCACACGGTCGATAGCGCAATTGCTGCTATCAAGCACGCCGGGTTCCTACTGACTGAAACGCTTGCCATCTTTCTCACGGAGTTAGCGAACGGCTCCATTTGCTTCCATGAGTTTGTATCCGGAAGGCACAGCGAACTCGGAGGCACCAGGCTTGGTGGGAGAGTACTTAACCAGCTTCATTTCGCTTGTATAATTCGGACCCTTTGTGGTCGAGAAAACGACACAACCGATATCATCGCCTGTCCAGCTCTCAGGTGTTGTGTCTTTGTTGACGGTTTGCCAGCCGTGGCAGGGGTGGCCGTCAATGACTTTGGCGCCGAGAGACTTGGCATTGGCAGCTTTGGCGCTTTGCTCGTCGGTAATGCTGCCTGAATCCTGATAGGGGAGCTTGGTGGCGAGGTGCTGCGATTC
>JAYRNY010000268.1:0-6350 GCA_041911975.1 bacterium
CAGCGCCGGCGCGTCGCTGGTGCGCTGGGCATATTAGGTGTTTGGCAAAAGAAAAGGGGACGCACGACAAAATGAAAACGACTGCGGAGCAACTGGAAACGGAACAGGAGACGAAGAGTCGCACGATCTGGGTGTGCCTATTTGATGGACTCGATGCTCGCAGCAGCAGGTGCCCAATTGAGTAGGCAGGAAGCGCCGGGAGTTGCCCGGCCGAAGAAGGTTACAGTAGACGGCAACGAGGCCACGGCCTACGTTGCATATAAGACGAACGAGCTCATCGCCATCTATCCAATCACGCCATCGTCGCCAATGGCGGAGTGTGCGGATGCCTGGGCGGCTGGCGGCGTCACCAATATCTGGGGCAGCGTGCCATTGATTCAGGAAATGCAGTCTGAAGGCGGTGCGGCCGGAGCGGCCCATGGGGCGCTTCAAGCGGGAGCGCTGACGACGTCGTTTACTGCCAGCCAGGGACTTCTACTGATGATCCCCAATATGTTTAAGGTGGCAGGCGAGCTGACCAGCGCAACCTTTCATGTTAGCGCCAGAGCGGTAGCCACGCATGGACTTTCAATATTTTGTGATCATAGCGACGTGATGACCACGCGCTCCACCGGCTGGGCGATGCTCTTCGGTAATTCCGTTCAAGAAGCGCATGACCTTGCCCTGATCTCGCAGGCGAGCACGCTCAAGGCGCGAGTCCCCTTTCTGCATATTTTTGACGGCTTTCGAACTTCGCATGAAGTCTCCAAGATCGACCAACTCAGCGATAAAGAATTGCGCGCACTCATCGACGACGAACTGGTCAGAGAGCATCACGGGCGAGCACTGGCTCCTGAAAGACCGGTTCTGAGAGGAACCGCACAGAATCCAGACGTCTTCTTTCAATCGAGAGAGCGCGCCAACACATATTATGCTGAGACACCTACCATAGTGTCGGAAACTATGGATCGTTTTTTTGCCATCACTGGCAGACGCTATCAGCTCTTCGACTACGTGGGAGCAGAACAAGCCGAAAGAGTTGTTGTGGCCATGGGCTCCGGCGCCGAAACAATCGAGCAGGTCGTCAATTGGCTGGTTTCAAGAGGTGAGAGAGTCGGGCTTCTAAAGGTTCGTCTTTTCAGACCGTTCGCTGCCGAAACATTCTTGCAAGCCCTGCCTGAGACTGTTCGTGCAATTGCTGTTCTGGACCGCACGAAAGAGCCTGGCGCTGCCGGCGAACCGCTACTGCAAGACGTGATTACCGCAGTTTTTGATAGCAAGAGACAGATAGAGGTGATCGGCGGAAGATACGGGCTGGGATCAAAAGAATTTACTCCCGGCATGGCCAAAGCCGTATTCGACGAGCTCACCAAAGAAAGCCCTAAACGACGGTTCACCGTTGGTATCATCGATGATATCACCAACATGAGCCTGGAGTTCGACGACAAACTCAACATCGAGCCCGCTGACACGATAAAGGCCATCTTCTGGGGGCTCGGCTCCGACGGCACGGTCGGCGCCAACAAAAACTCCATCAAGATTATCGGAGAGGAGACCAGCAACTACGCGCAAGGTTATTTCGTCTACGACTCAAAGAAATCGGGATCGATGACGGTGTCGCACCTGCGCTTCGGTCCGCGTCCCATCCACGCGCCCTATCTCATAAGCAACGCCGACTTTATCGCCGTGCACCAGTTCCACTTCCTCGAGCGTTTTCCTGTCCTCGAGGCAGCCGTGCCTGGTGCGACGATATTGTTGAATTCGCCCTACGGGCCGCAAGACCTGCACGAGCATTTGCCGCCTGCAATGAGCAAGCAAATTATCGAGAAGAAATTGAAAGTTTACGTGATTGATGCTTTTGCGGTGGCCCGTGACACCGAGATGGGCACGCGCATAAACACGATTATGCAGGTGGCATTCTTTGCCATATCAGGCGTACTGCCGAGAGACGAGGCAATCGGACACATCAAGTCCGCAATCAAGAAGACTTATGGCAAATTCGGTGAGCCTGTAGTGCGTCGGAATTTCGCGGCCGTCGATGCAGCGCTCGATCACCTGTATGAAGTGGATACAAGAGACTGGTCAGAGCGCTCAACAGAGGAGGCAGGAAAGCAAGAAGCCCAACCTTGTGGCTCTCTTTCGAGAGGATGCCCGGAATCAGGATGCACTAACTGCCATGAGGGGAAACTCGGCCATGTGTGCAGTTCCACTACCATGGAGATGATTGCCGGGCGTGGCGACCTCCTGTCGGTAAGCGCTTTTCCGCCTGACGGCACGTATCCAACTGGCACGGCCAAGCTGGAAAAACGAGATATCGCGCTTCAGATTCCGATCTGGGATCCCAATGTCTGCATCCAGTGCGGTAAATGTGTGATGGTATGCCCTCATGCGGTCATTCGCTCGAAAGTCTCTGATCGAGACAGTTTAAGCCAGGCGCCAGATTGCTTTAAAACGCAACCCGCCTCATGGCGGGAGCTAAAAGATCAGGTCTTTACTCTCCAGGTCTCGGCGCAGGATTGCACTGGTTGTGCGCTCTGTGTGGAAATTTGCCCCGCTAAGAACAAATCTCAGGTCGGGCGCAAGGCGATCAACATGACGGACAAGAGTGCCATCGATCTGCCCAAAGAGCGTGATAACTGGGAGTACTTCCTCCAGCTTCCTGTTTCGGAGCGGCTTCATAGCGAGATTGCTTTTAACACCGTCAAGAACGTGCAACTGCTCGAGCCATTGTTCGAATTTTCGGGCGCCTGCGCGGGCTGTGGAGAGACGCCATACGTGAAGCTGCTCAGCCAGCTCTTCGGCGATCGCGCCGTTATTGCCAACGCCACCGGATGCTCCAGCATTTACGGAGGTAATCTGCCAGCCACTCCCTGGACAACCAATCGTGAGGGAAGGGGTCCGGCCTGGGCCAACTCGCTGTTTGAAGACAATGCAGAGTTCGGGCTCGGCATGCGCCTGGCCATCAACGTGCAACGAGATCGGGCCAAAAGGCTGCTCACCGAGCTGAAAGAGACAGTCGGAATCGATCTGTGCGATCAGCTGCTTTCCGGCTGCGACGCAGGATTGCAGTCACCGGCATTGCAAAGGCAACGCGTGGAAGTCTTGAAAGAAAAACTCGGTCGCGCGCCAGAGCTGGAGACGAAGGATCTTTTCGCGCTTGCCGACCTGCTGGTTCCACGCAGTGTGTGGATCGTAGGCGGCGATGGGTGGGCCTATGATATCGGATATGGTGGGCTGGATCATGTGCTTGCCAGTGGAGAGAACGTCAACATTCTCGTGCTCGACACTGAGGTGTATTCAAACACGGGCGGGCAGATGTCCAAATCCACCGCCCGCGGTGCGGTGGCGAAATTCGCAGCCGGCGGCAAGTCAAATGCCAAGAAAGATCTAGGGGCCCTGGCCATGAGCTACAACAATGTCTATGTCGCCCAGATAGCAATGGGCGCCAATGACACGCAGACGATCAAAGCTTTTGAGGACGCGGAGTCTTATAACGGCACATCGTTGATCATTGCATATTGCCACTGCATCGCCCACGGCATCAACATGACCAAAGGTATGCACCAGCAGAAGCTGGCTGTGCAATCCGGTCACTGGCCGCTTTATCGATTCGATCCTAGGCTGGCCGAGGGCGGGCAGAACGCATTTCAACTTGACTCTCCCCGACCAACCCTGCCACTGGAAGACTACTATTACTCCGAGACGCGCTACCGCATGCTCAAGCAAAGCGATCCGGCTACTGCCGCCGCTTTGTTGAAGCAAGCTAAAGAGGACGTGACAAAAAAATGGAATGTCCTGGAGGCGATGGCCGCGGGCAATCATGATGGCTCCAATCACGGCACCCAGAGCCAAGATAGCCAGGGCACAGTTGAGCGACAATGAGGATTGATGCGATGCCGGATCTCCAAACGACCTATCTGGGCTTGAAGCTGAAAAACCCCATCGTGGCCTCTGCTTCGCCACTTTCCGATTCGATTGCCAGTATGCAACGACTGGAGGAGGCGGGCGCCGCGGCCGTCGTCATGTCGAGCCTGTTCGAAGAGCAAATAACCATGGAAGGACACGCTCTCAGCCACTATTTGAGCCTGGGTACGGAGAGCTACAGCGAGGCCACATCTTATTTCCCTGACCTACCTGGCTTCAACATCGGGCCCCAGCAGCATCTCGATCTGATAGCGGAAGCCAAACGCCAGCTCACCATTCCTGTAATCGCGAGCTTGAATGGATCTTCGCCCACCGGCTGGACAGAGTGGGCTCGCCAGGCGGAAGAGGCAGGGGCTGATGCGTTGGAACTGAATGAATACTATATACCGACGGATCCAGACGTGCCCGGTGCTGAGATTGAAGAGCGCTACTTGAAAGTGCTCAGGCTCGTGAAGGAGCGTGTCTCGATTCCAGTGGCGGTGAAGCTCAATCCATATTTCAGCTCCACTGCCAATATGTGCAAGCGAATGACGGAAGCCGGCGCTTCCGGTCTGGTGCTTTTTAATCGCTTTTACCAACCGGACATCGATCTGGAGAATCTCGAAGTGACACCACACTTGATACTGAGTAACGCGCATGAGATGCGCCTGCCGCTGCGCTGGATAGCTATTCTCTATGGGCGTGTGAATGCCGATCTCGCAATCACCACCGGTATTCAGTCGGCATCCGATGTGCTCAAAGCTATGATGGTCGGCGCTTCGGTGGCCATGATGGCATCCGAGCTCTTGCGCCATGGATACGACAGAATTGGAGCGATTTTGAGGGATATGATCACTTGGATGGAAGTGCACGAATACGAATCGATTTCCCAGATGAAAGGCAGCATGAGCCAGATGCATGTTGAGAATCCAGCCGCATTCGAGCGAGCGAATTACATGCGCATGCTGCAATCATGGCACTCTTGAGCTGCTAACAGGCTTCTGAAACCGAACCGGTGGTGACTTGCGGCGAAATTGCTGAAACAACGGAGTTACGCGATACAGTATTCTGAGCGGAGCATATCTTTGGCTCAGACTCTGCCGCCTGCGAGCTGCTTCTCCTTCAATAATTCGTTGACTCGCTCCATCACTTTGAAGGCGTCAGCAACGTAGAGAACATCGCACTTGCCGGCGGCCCAGCTGCAATTGGCATCGGTGTTGATCACTCTTCGCTCTGTGATGAATCGCCAGCCAACCACATGCGGTTCTTCTCCATGGCAGCAGGTGGAAAGTCCTTTGGGATGCCTGGGTGTGGCACCAGTCTGCCCGATCTGGTTGAGGTGACTCATGAAAGGCAGAACAGCCTGTCCCTCGCCTCCCAGGTCGACGACTGATTTGCTGCCACCTAGCGATGCCTTGCTTGTCTGGAGGAAATCGAGAATCAGCTTCGAGGCCAGGTCTGCATGAACCTGACCGTCGACTTGTTTCTTTGTCCAGCCGGCGCCGGCGACAAAAAGCAATTGTGCCTCCGGTCGAATGGTCTCGAGGTCGCTGCCGGGCACTCTCACTCCGGTCACCGTTGTTCTCAACTCCGGCAAGTCGGCCCGGACTGCCTCGATGCCGGCGGAGCCGGAAGCACCCCGCCATGGCTCGTAGCAGCCGGGGTCTATAGCGATGCACCACGGGCGGTGACTGCGAGAAAGGTTCCCTTCCATGCGCTGCCGGTAGTACCAGCGAGTGATGCTGAGCTTTTCATTTTCGCATGAGATGGCAGACACGTGCGTGTCTGCTCTGCCGCCCAGACGGTGGGCGAGACCAGCTATGACGCGATTCCATCTAGAGGTTGCCGGCACGATTACAATTGTAGCCCCGGATGCTTTGCAGAGTGCTTCGGCTGCTGCTGCGTCCGTGCTGTATCGGGACTGGGAAAATTCTTCTCCTTCTATCACCAGAAACCTGCTGGCTCCACAGCCGGCTATTTGATTCGCCGCAGCCTGGGTATTCTGTCCCACCAAACCGACATGCAGCTCAGCGCCCAGGCTGGATGCGGCTGCCAGTGTCTCCAGCGCCGCCCCTTTCAATGAGCCATCGGGCTCAGTGTGGGCAAGCATCAAAATCTTTTCCATTGTCCGGCTCTCCATTGGTTTTAGATTAGATAGGTACGTTGCCTCTGTTCTTCAGACGCCAATCCATGCCACCAGATCGCGAGCGATTTCATCCACCGACATGTCTTTGACCATGCGCGTTTCGCGCTTTTGTTTGGGCAGCGCCACCTGGGCGAATTCGACGCCCTGTGCTGCGGCCTTTACGCTCATGGCCTTTTGCAGAGCCGGCATGATGCCACGCATGTTGGTCATGCCTATCTGAGGATTGTTCGGAGGTTCGGGCAGGTTGCCGGTGGCCCAGCCCAGCATTGCTGGTGGTCCGGCGCAGCATGATACCTGGTGTTTGCCGCCTTCCATTCTTTCC
>JAYRNY010000269.1:0-2039 GCA_041911975.1 bacterium
ATAACAGCAGAGAGGAACGCTCTCCGGGTGTCGATGTAGCAATTTCACTGATGAAATTGATTTTCTTCGACATGGGGCTAGCAATTGAAAGTTATATCGGCGCTAAAGAGCTTTCAATTATCAAGCACAGAGATGAAATTAGAGAGCTGGAGACGGAAAAGCGCGTCACCAAAGCCATCCTGGAGAGCGCGCCCATCGGCATTGTCAATCTCAATGAGTCATTCATCTGCGTTGAATGCAACGAAGAATTTGCCCAGCTTCTTTCCTTGACAAGCACGCAAGACGTGTTGGGAAAACCGCTGTTCGAGCTGGCGCCATTCCTTTCCCAGGAGGCGTTTCAGTCGTGCCAGCAAACAGGCAACCCCAGGCAAAGTGCCGCCGAGGCTTTAAACTTCTCACAAGAAAAAACCGGCGAAGTCACGTACTGGGATTGGGCTGTCTGGCCCGTCAAAACCAGTGATGCAAATATCAGCGGCATGGTCGCCATGTTTTCCAATGCCACCGACAGAGTGCAGTTGCAACAGCAGAGAGAAGATTTTGTCGCGACATTGACGCATGATTTGAAAACGCCGGTTTCAGCGACCAACCGCGCCGTAAAACTTTTACTGGACGGAGACTTCGGTGAATTACACAGCGAGCAAAAGGAAATCCTGGAGACGGTTCTCCAGAGCAATACCACCCTTTACAGCCTGGTGCAAACCCTGCTTGACGTTTATCGCTTCGACAGCGGCGTCAAGGAGATGGACATAAAAGAGTGCAATCTAGCAGGCACAATCACGCAACTGGTTACTGAAATCATGCCTCTGGCTCAAGAGAGAAGAGTGCAGCTGAGAGCCACTCTACCGGTAGATGCAAATCCGATTGATTGCGATCAAGAAGAAGTCAGACGGGTCGTGCAAAACCTCATAGACAATTCACTGAAATTCACTCCTGCAGGCGGAACAGTGACTGTCAGCATGAAGCAAGACATAAGCACTACTACTGTGCTGGTTAGGGACACAGGCAAAGGGATCCCGCCGGAAAATATGTCCAAACTCTTTCAACGCTTCTGGCAAGCAGGCTCGAGCGGTCGATACTACGCCAGTACCGGGCTGGGGTTGTATCTGGCCAGAAAGATTGTCGAGGGACATGGTGGACGTATCTGGTGCGACAGCATCGTTGGTCAGGGAAGCACTTTTTCATTCGTGCTTCCCAATGTCAAATCTACCAACCATAAAGCTCAGGCAAAACCAGATTAACGAGCTTCGCTGGTTTGCTTTTCTTTCGCGTCAGTCGCCTTGTGACCTGAGTCTCTGTCTTGTGTCTTCGGCACTCGCACGATCATGACATTGCAAGGCGCATGAGATACGACCGCGCCGGAAACGCTGCCCAGAAAGAATCTCGTAAATCCCGTGCGTCCATGAGATCCCACTACAATCATCTTGGCTTTTTTTCTCTTGGCTTCGTCGATAATCTCTTCAGCTGGCAAGCCGCACATCAATTCCGTGTCAATTTTGTGATCGGGAAGTTTTGTTTGAATTGCGCCTTTGACGCGCAGAAGCAGCTGTTCTGCATATTCGCGAACGTCCTTTTCCACACTTTCCAAAAAGATTGGATAACTGGACATTGGATGATCCATCATGATTGGCGCCACAACGTGCACTATTTTGAATTCAGTGCCCGGGTTCCACTTGTGTTGAGTAATGAAGTCAACGATGAGCGGTACCGCAGAACTTTCATCTACTGCCACCAAAACGACATCTTCGAACGTTTCCGACTGATTGTCAGTTGCACGACTCTTCACAGCTCAACCTCCTGAATGCTATTGAACTCGAAATGTTCATTTCTTTCCCATAGTCAATTTATTCTTTTCTTCTGCATCCAAGATGAACGACCTGTGATCTTCAGGCCAGAGCAGCAAACAAGGCAAGGACAGGCTGCGCACGAATTCTTCCGGTTCAATTCCAAATACTGAAATCCGCTCGCCACCCACGCCACGCGTCGGCAATACGAAAAGTGTCTCGGAAGGCAGCAACGCTGCTTGTGTCACTTCTTCGCCG
>JAYRNY010000270.1:0-6511 GCA_041911975.1 bacterium
GATGTTTTTTTCTTGATTGACACTTTGATCGCTTACCTAGCAATTTGGGCGCATACAATGCGCCACTACATTCCACAACTGTACTTAGCTGCTGTTTTCAACCCGGAACCAGTAAAGATTTTGACTTTTGTTGATGAGCAGTGTTTTTCTTATCTCACCAGACTCACTTTTGTAACTTGTCTCCAGGCATTCCAGCTGGTCCTTGTCGGACAGAGCTGCTCTGTCTTCTGGAAATGCTTCGAGAAATTCCGTGAAGTATTTATCGTCTTCTTTCCACTGTTTGTCATAAGGCGCATGGAAGTCCGCAGCGAATCGCAAAGCAATCGGTTTTTCGCATTTGAAGCGCCGGACGCTGAATGAGCGCGTTTTTTCCCCGCCGTTCGATATCTTCAGATCTTGCACTTCGTGTGCGGGGATGCCGAACTCGCGAAGAAAGAAAGCGTCCTTATTGGCGCTTTCTTGAAAGAAGTACGCGCTGGCTGCGCACACGGATAACGTGATTCCAATTGCCGCGAGCTGAGCTGGTTTCATGGCATTACTTGGCTACGTAGCAGGTAGACGGCAGGGCGTTCTCATACTGAAGCAGTCTTCGCTTCGTATCCAGACCGCCGTATGCTGAAAATCCGCCGATTGTGCCGGATGCAGTCAGCACTCTGTGGCAGGGCACGATCACTGAAATGGGGTTTTTCGCCATTGCCTGCCCGACTGCACGCGCTGCCCCTGGTGAGCCGCACATTGCCGCCAGGTCGTTGTAGCTGACCGTGCTGCCGTGGGGAACCTTTTGCAATGCCTGATAGATTTTGGCGTGAAAGGGTGGAACGCCTTCCAGATCCAATCTGACATTCGAGAAATCTTGAACAGCGCCTTCCAGATGTTTTCGCACTCTTCTGGTCAACATCTCAATCTCTTGCGGCGGTTTTACCTGGACGGCTGAAGGTAACACCGTCTTCACGCGCTCGATTGTTGCCTCGGCATTCTTTTCCGGAAGTTGATGTCCGCAGATGCCATTTTCCGTCCAGGCAATCGCGGCGACTCCGAAATCAGTGTCGAACAAACAAAAGTAAATCGGTGCAGAATGTTTTTTCATTTGCGGATTTCCTTTTTGATCTGCGACAAGCTTGAGGCTGTTTTAAAACTCAAGCGCTCATGTCGTGGGTGTCGGCATCATAGAGAAGCCAACCTTTGCGATTGCTGAAGGTCTGCCAGTCGTAGGCAGTGGTGTAGGTCATGCGTTTGTTTGTTTTTCTTCTGTACGCTTCCTGCGCGATTCTGATCAAAGCGAGAAACTCGACATCCTTCGGCATCTCTTTTGGATTTTTGAGGACGTCCTCGTAAGGCTCCTTTCCATTGGCAATCGCGCAGCAGCGGACGCCGAGGAACCAGTCTTTGGCAAAATTGTTTTTGTTGCCGTCGAATGCTTCGTCACCTATCTCTCTGGCAAAAGGCTCGCCATCCAGTGCGTAAAGTTTTTCCGAGAGAATGTCTTGAAACTGCATGACGTCCTGTGTCGACATGGATGCGAGTTCTTCAATAGCCGGCTCTAGGACTTTCTCGTCGTCACCCAGGTGATCCCAATCTAGTAAATCGATGATTTCCCAGAATTTCTTTTCGTCGAGCGTTTGGCTTGGCGCAGAGAAATCGAGAATGGGAAAATCTTCGGACAGCTTTCTTATCGTCTCGGCGTCTTCTTTGGAGTCAAGCGAGCCGAACAGTTCTTCGTCGCTCATGTCTTCCATGCTCTTAGGCGGCAGCCATTTGATGCGGCAGCCCGGGAGCTTTGTTTTGAGACTGTCGACACCTTCTTTCGAAACTTTCGTGTTAAAGAGGTAAACGCGGATCAATGATTTCAAAGGTTCAAGTGCGTGCAGACCGTCGTCGGAGATCTTCGTTCCGGAAAGACCCAGTTGCACAAGATCCGGCGGCAGCGTCAAACCAGCCAGACCTTTGTCGTCGATATCAGTGGAGCTGAGCCATAGTTCGCGCAAGTTTTTCAGCTTGGAAAGAATTTGCAGACCGTCATCGCTGATGCGGCTATGGCTGAGACCAAGCGAGGTCAATTGCGAGAGCAGAGCGATGTGAGTGAGTCCGCGGTCACTGACATCGGTCGATGTCAATTCCAGGACACGCAGACCGGAAAGTTTTTCGATGTGCAGAAGGCTGAGGTCCGACAAGTCCGAGTGCGAGAGGTCGAGCGTGTGAAAGTCGTCCGGGCGCATGTCGGCCAGCGGAGCCAAGGACGAGCCGCGCGGGGCTGCTTTCAGCTTGAGCTTCGTGTCGGCCGGAATTTTGACGGCGCCGCGCGCCTCATCCAGCAATTCCCACTTGATGGGGTTGTTTTCCGGGGATACGACTAATCCGCGAACAACCGTGAGCAGCTCCCATTCCTCGGGCTGGCTAATGGGCGCCACAAAAAGTGTGCCGATTGAGCGGCGGTGCGGGAATCGGATAATGCGTTCTTCGGCCATCGGTAAATTATCCGATATGTTGGCGGAAAAAACTTTGCGGAAGAAAATTCATTCTCAAAATCTGTTTCAAAGAAGTTGGCATCTCCGGCCAATCTTCAGTGTTATTAGTCGCATTACTCGTACAACTCTTAGAAAGTTCGCTAAATGCCGTCTAAGAAATGAGCCGGGTGCTATGCTAAATCTCTTATACGGAACATTTAAACATGGGCCTCAGAAGGGAGACTTGAGATGGATGAGATAGACGCCCAGGGAAGGCAGTTACTGATTGACCGACCTTTGCTGACGCGTGGACGCTTGAGCGTCTATCGCGAGTCCGACGGGGCCGATGACTGGTTCCCACGGCTGAACGTCACGTTGAAACGCTCAGGAACCGACGATGTGCTGTGGCAATGGACCACGCACAGCTTACCGATTGACTACGATGAGCCGCCGCCCTACGGTGATGAGGTGCTTCTCGAGAAGTATTTCGAGCTGAGTGCGCCGATTCGTTCCCCGCGCGGGCTGGAAGCAGTCTTCTCTCTGGGACCTGGCGAGTCCAGACGCGGCTCGGTGACCCAATTTTCCGCTGCGCTATATCTTTACCCCAACTCGTTTGACGACCGCGGAGTCCAGGTAGGCGTGCTTGATTTCACGCAGGGATTGACTACAGGCGGCGTTCCGCTCTTCTTTCGCGTCAATTTCCCCTGGTGATGATGATTGCCTGTTTAAGATTGATTCTTGTTGGGGCGATGCCTTGCATCGCCCGCCGCGACATAGGGCAAGGCATAGCCCCTACAGCTTTGCTGTAGTCACACATGCAGCTTCCAGCGAGCTGCACCCAGCCAAGGAAACCGTCCCCGTGCAAGGTTTAAAGAGCTGTCATGTTTAGTAAATTGCGTCCGGTGCGACTCGAACGCACGACCAATCGGTTAAAAGCCGAGTGCTCTACCGGCTGAGCTACGGACGCATAGCAGGCGAAGGTTCATCGTATCAACCATTCAGACCACGTGTCAAGAACAGCGAATTCCTCCATTCACATATCGAGCACCGGAAGGGAAGAGGCTTATTAGTTGAAAGCGTTGCTGCTGAATATTGAAGAACAGGCGGGAAGGCTCTACACAGCTTGGTTTTCTGCCCTCTTAACACGGCCGTACACTTTTCCGATCGTCCTTTTAGTCCTGGCCTTCGGGGTTCGCGCCGCTTATTTACTTTCGTCGGACCATCGAGTTCTCCAATTTGGAGATGCTTTTTACTATTTGACGACCGGCGCCGAGCTGGCCAAAGCGTTTGGTTCGATCACCGACTGGACCTCCTTTCTTCAGCATCTGACAGTAGACAAGCCGATTTCCACGGAAGCAACCTCGACATTTCTTTCGGTTTCGCTGCCTGTGCGAATCATTCTCGACGGTCCTATATATCCTGGCTATCTGGCGTTGCTTGCCACTCTTTTCGGCTTTGCCTCGCAGACAAACTTTGATACGAATTGCGTAGAGGTGAGCCTGGCTAATTCCTTCGTAGACGCGTTGAGCTGTGCGCTCATCTACTTCATCGGCAGTCGCGGGTTCGGTCGCAAAGTAGGAGCGGTGGCGGGACTGCTTTTCGCGTTCTATCCGGCTGCCTGTATCAACCTTGCCCGCGCCTACAGTGAAAGCTTCGCTTATTTCCTTGTTCTTTCGTTAGTCTCAACAGTTTTATTGGCGCGCACAGCCAAATTAAGTGAATTCAAATTGGGTGCACTGGGCTTCTTAGCTGGCGCTCTGGTCGTTGCAGTGATGCTTGTCAGACCGATTTTCTTCCTTGTGGTGGCGTCAATAATGGCTGCTCTGGTGTTTTCTGATTGGCTCAGCCAGGCGTCCACCAATTCTCAGTGGTATCAAGCGTGGCTGGGGAAAAGGCGGCTGACAGCTCTGGCTCTTTCCATTGCTGCTTTTGCGTTGCTTTTCTATCCGTGGGTTTCCATCACCACAAAGTCGCTCGGAAAGCCGGCTTTTCTGGTCAATCGCGCACCAGCCTACAACCTATTTGTAGGCAATCAAGTTGTTACCGATGGCTGGAAAACCTGGCCGATGGTGCCCGGTTATTACGGTGACCTGAGGAAAGTCGTTAACGGAATCATCGAGAATTTCCTGAAACAGCCGGCCGAAATGACGGCAATGGAGTTCAAGAAACTGCCTAGGCTGTGGGCGGGCGGCTGGAATGAGTTTCGCTATTCATTTTTTGGAATCCCGAGCGACAAGCAAAACGTCTGGCACTCGATGCTCCTGTTTTTCGCTTTCATGGGAATGGCGCTGACTGCTGCAAGGGTTCGTGCCGAGCGATCGCTGGTGCCGTCTTTCGTAGCCACGACTGCCGGTCTCATTATTCTTGTCCACTTCATATATGTGGCTTTCGAGCCCATTTCGCGCTATGCGATAACAGCCATGCCATTTGTCTCGTTGTTTGCGGCGTACGCGGCTGTCGCGCTTCTCCGGCAACGTGCCATCATGAATTTCTTGCTTATCACGGCTGCAACTGCAATCTTCTTCTCGTTGCTTCACGGCAAGTCGTCGTATGCACCTGTCATTCTCGAGAATTTCCCGACCATGGGTATCCTCAATGCGCGTCTTGTCGAAGAGCTGGTCGTGCTGGGGATCTGGTTCTTGCTGGCGCATCTTTGCATGCGCGCGCTTTCTGCGGCGAAAGGTTCGTCGATCATGCCGCAATCTCGATTTCTGCTCATGCTCGCCTTTGCTTTTGCCTCGGCTAGCTGGTTTTCCGCTGCCCATTTCGATAACGCGAAATGCGAGTGGTTTTGTGATTTGAAAACCGAGATGCAGACGATTTCGCAAGAAGAAACAGTTCCGTCCGAAAAGGATCTGGCCACCTGGTTGAGTGAGACCAAGGGCGAGAACGCTCTTGATCCGGCCAACACAATCTTTTTGCTTGTCGATTTCGAGAGTGAGGTTGGGCAGCCTGGCGTCAGTTTGACGATTAATCGCACGCCCTGGCGCACAGTTGCTATGCCCTGGTACCAGGTGCTCGGTAAGGAAGGCGACATTCCCAGCATCATGAACATGCAGGGCAATGCGATGTCGAAGGACTGGCGGACTTTTCGCCAGTGGTGGGCAATTCCCATTCCGCGTGGATTGCTGATTCCTGATAAGCCGAATGAGATTGCCATTGGATTCGCGTTTGCCGAATCACCTGTGACGATCCGCAGCTTCGGAGACTATTTTTCCAGCAACGCGACGGACACACTAAAATTGCCATCGTTTGAACTCTTTTCGTGGACGCGAGGGTTTGCCACGTATGATACGCGCGATATGCGAGTTTATGAGTTGACGCCGGGGCTGAGCAAAGTCGCTAATCCGGCTTTATGGTTTTCTCGTGTAAGTGAAACAAAAGACCTTTCGACCGAGCCCGGTCTGCAATCAGGCGCGTACAGAATTCGCATCGCTGTGCCGCGCAAGCCTGCCGAAGAGAATGCCCAGGGGTCGGCGGATGAAAGCAAGAAGAAGACGGAAAGTGAGAACACACAGAAAGCGGATGAGAATAAAACTGAGCTGCCAGGCGAACAGGCAAAATCCGTCGCAGTGCCGGCGAAGCCAAAGCTAGCGGCATTGGCTCCTGAAAAATATGAGGATTTTGCCCCTACGACTTTAGCCAAGAAGCTTGAGGATGTCACTATTGATGGTGGCAACCCTTTGACTTTCACCTTGTTCAAAGAAAGTTGCAAACTTCCCGCTGTGACCAAAGGATCAATTGTAGACTTTGGCTGCCTGATCAAGAGCGATCGCAAGCGTCAATCAGGCCCGATTCTCGTTCGCTTTGAGGGCGTCAACGAAAAGGGAGAAGTGGAAAAGTTCGACTCGCCCTGGCGCCCTACCGCCGTAGCATGCGACATTGGGTGGCGTCGTTTCCATGCTTCATATGTGGTTCCTGAGCAAGTCTTGAAGCTGAAGAATCTTGCCGTGAATGTTGTGTTTAACCCCTTCTCTGTTGACGAGCTGGTGTTGCATAAGGCTCGAGCGTGCAGCGAAGTGCTGGTAGTCAAAGACGCCAATCTAATGTTGTTTGCGCCACTTAAA
>JAYRNY010000271.1:0-2460 GCA_041911975.1 bacterium
AGTACAGGACCGCCGCCGAAGATGATTGGATGGCTCTTGTCTCTGTCCATTGCGGATACAGGAATGCTGTGCTTTCTCAATATGGACACGATATTGGCATAATCGAGCTCCCAGGAAAGAGTAAAACCAAATATGCTCGCATCGCCTATGCCGGGCTCTTCCATATCTGTGAAACCACGCAGTACAGCTATGTCTTCATCGGCATCGAGAAGACGATAGACGAGCTGATATCCCAATCCGGCCATACCTACCGTGTATGTGTTGGGATAAAACCAGGCAACCGAAAATTCGCTCCTGGTCTTGAGCGGTCGTGCGACAAGAAATTTTTCTTTAGCAAACATGAGCGCTGAATGATCTGGGAAACAGCCAGACCTCAGTATATCTTGAACGCTTTAGCTTCACCTAGAAACTGAGGCCGGTACTTCACGGAAGGGCTACAAAGGCGAATTGATGCGCCGCTCGAGATCTTCGAGAGCTCTGGTTCGGTCGGCATAAACCTGTCCGGGCAAGAGTCCCTGGCGCTTGAGCCTGCGGCGGTTGATCTCTGCTTGAATTTGAATTCGTATATTGTCCGCCGCTCCAAAGCTGGATCCTGCCAGGTAGGAAATTTGACCGTTTACTACAAGCGGGAAATTGGCTCTGCGATTAGCGGGATAGCGAAATCCGGCAAGCGCCTGGGTAATACCATTGGCCATTTTTGTGTTGCCGACTATTTGAGCCGAGACCACGTTTTGCGTAGCAGTCCTCTGACCCGCTTTTATTTCCCGGGATGCAAGATCTTCTTGTTTTTGGCGGCTTTCGTCCTCTGATTCGTACAGTGCCATTCTGTCTTCGCATGCCAGTAAGGGTGTATTGCCGAATTGCCTGTGCCTGGCAAGTGCCAGGTGGAGCAGCTTTTCGTCTTTCTCGAAGTCATCGAGATCCTGCTTTTCAGTGTTGCCGAACTCTCTATCCAGTTTTTTACGCGTGTGTATTTCCATGAGCTTTCCGAGCGCGCGCGCCAATATTGGGTTGGCGGTGATAATCGCCCCTGATGTTGTAACGCATATGCCATTGGGACCGCCTAAGTGAGGATTGCGCCTTGCTTGAGATATTACGCCGAGAAGATTGCCCGGCCAGCCCACGCTTGATTTGAGGAAATCACCGACGAATAGCGCGTTTTGAAATGTTCTGAATCTGGCGATGCCGATATGGTAGCGCCTGTACTCGTCGAAGGTCAGGTTGCAGATGTCTTTGAGCACCTCGCCTTCCAACTGAAGCACTTCCTTTTGCGTTGGCGCCATGACTGCGCTTTCGATAAGTTGAACCCTTTCTGCAAGGAGTCCCTTGAGCTCCTGGCGCATGGCGGCAGCCTTCTTCAATGCCGTGGGGCGGTCATAGCCTTTCTTCTTTGCCTGGCGAGCATGGTAATAGTTGATGGCCAGCTCGTTTAGAGCACCCACGGAAGCAATCTGTTGGCCGATCATTTGCGAGCAGAGCGCTCGTTTTACGGCGCCTCTATTGAGCGGTCTGGGGCGAGCAGTCACCTTGCCTGTTTTTTTGTCGACAGTGCGTGTCGTTTTGGCCAGCGATCGCTCTCGGACCACAACTTGCCCGATCAGACCCCCCATGGTCATCACGGCATTTGTCTCTTGTGAGGCGAAATACCGGAGTCCACGCCAGCGACCTTGCACGTTGCCTTCCTGCCGGAATTTGACGTTGAATTTGGCGAACTGGATTTCTTTGAGAAGAATTTTGCAGTTCAGGGCATGCAACTTGTCTTCGAAGTCGGGCATGCCCTGCACTCCTTCGATGCCTTCATCCTGTTCGATGTTGGGCACCGGCTTGGAAGCTTGAGCAGGTTGGACCGCCGCAGCCAGTCGCGCCGTATCTTTCGACAGGTTTTCAGCCGCTGGATCCTCGAAGCTGAGAGCAGATGGGCAGGCAATTGCCATTAGCGCGGAAAGCGCCGTTGCCAGGGCAATGCTTTTCGTTTCGGATGCCATGATGCCGCAGGGTTATCAGTCGATTTTTGTAAGTTTACTCAAAAATGCCTTTACTACACCTATTCCAGGCATTCCCAAGTGCAACCTTGACGGCAAATTGACACTTGCCCTGGTAGTAAGGAGGAAGGCTTAAGATTGAATTATTGCCAGATCTGCACTTGTCATCCGTGCGTGATACCGATAATGGTGTCAATTAAATATGCAAGATGCAGCGTAGAATTCTAACTCTTGCCGCGCCTTTTTACTCCGTGGTGATTGCGTTTTGCATCTCGAACGGATCTCGGATGGATCTCCAATGGATCTTTTCCAGATCTCGACCGGATTTAGATCGGATCTCGACTCGATAAGTGCGCCGCGGTAAAAGAAACCATGCAACAAGCGCTTCCTAAGGGCGCACCACTATGCTCTGCCGGACACCATACATATGATCCCTAGTCTCTTCACTTCCGGATCAGGGGCACCGCTATTAGTGTCA
>JAYRNY010000272.1:0-3106 GCA_041911975.1 bacterium
AATCAGTCTTTCAGGCTGTTCGCTCCAAAGACAAACAGTTTGTGCCGGTCGAAGGCTCTGGTCATATTCTCGTCGGCACCGACTATATCAAACCGCAAGTTCTAAAAACCATAGAAACTTGGCTCACCAAGCACGGTGGCATCGTGACCGACATCGAAACTTTGGAAAAGGACTTCAAAAGAAACTTCCAGCACAGTGAATTCAAAGGGCACGCTTGACTGTGGAAACAAATTCTTTGAGCGCCGGGCTTTTGTCATCAACATTCCACATTGCCTTTACGCTGAGTTTTGCATTCAAATCTGTGACAGGTATGAAAACGACATCATCAGGCTTTCTGCGTAATGCAGATTCGGTGATGAATGTCGCGCCAATATCCGCCGATACCAAACTGAGCATGGTGCTCTCATTGTTACCTTCCTGGATCACATTCAGGCTGCAACCGCTTCGCTCGAAACGCGAGACAATAAGATCGTAATAGCCGGGACTATTTGCGCGAGGGAACCAGACAATCGGGTAATCGCTAACGTCCTTGATGGTCAGGGTCTTTCTCTTTGCCAGAGGACTCAACTTCGAAACCGCCAGCATCAATTCTTCCTCTTCAAATTGAATCGACTTGACCGATTGTCCTTTTGGCAGCCAGTAAACAAATCCAAGATCTAGCTCATTGCCAGAGAGCAAGTCAGCCTGCTCCAGTGAAGACGCAGGAATCAGATCAAGGACGACAGCCGGGTATGACTGGCGAAAGGATCGCAGTATTTCAGAGAATGTCTTGTTGAAAGTGACGCCGTCGGCAAAACCGATGCGCAAAAGTCCCGACTGGCCACGACTCACCTGCTGTGTCAGCTTGACCATTTTGTCGCACTGAGCGAGCAGGTCGCGTGTTTGGGCAAAAAACACCTGCCCGGCTGACGTAAGCCGGACGCCACGCGGCAGCCTTTCAAAGAGTTCGACGCCAATTTCATCCTCCAATTGCTTCATCTGCCGAGTCAAAGCCGGCTGGGCAATATGTAAGCGCTCGGAAGCTTTGCCGAAGTGCTCCAGCTCAGCGATATGGAAGAAATACCGGAGTTGTCGAAATTCCACAATTAATACCTTTTTGTTATCAATTGTACCCATTTTAACTATTGGACGGCATTAATCTTTGGCGCGACAATATGGTCAACCGCTCAGAGGTGCCAAACCGTGATTACAATGAATTCCGTGGTGATCAAACCTTTTACAGCAGAGCATCAAGCGTCAGTTGAAAAACTGGTCTTGCCGATTCAACAGATAGAATTCGGCGTGAAGATAACGCGAGATGAACAGCCGGACCTGGTCGACATCGCCGGTACATTTCAAGTCGGCGACGGAAACTTCTGGGTGGCGCTGGACGGAAATGTCGTGGTCGGCACAATCGGCGTCGTCGATATATCCAATCATCAAGTCGCGTTGAAAAAGATGTTCGTCTCCAGCGCCTATCGTGGAAAGGACAAAGGAGTCGCGCAGTCTTTGATGGAAACCGCCGTGCAGTGGTGCAGAGCCAAAGGAATCAAACAGATTTACCTGGGCACGACAGCTAAGATGTTTGCAGCACACAGATTTTACGAGAAAAACGGCTTTGTAGAACTGACGATGGAAGAGCTGCCTCCGCAATTTCCCATTGTCTCTGTCGATACCAAATTCTACTGCCGCGATATTTCTTGAAGTTTGCACTTAAAGAGTAATTTTGTTGGAGATCGAAGCTATTATGTTATCGATGACACAGGAACTCGCCGGGTTAGATCCATCCGTAGCAGAGTGCCTGCAGAAGTACGGCATCGAATACAAGGTCTTGTATTGCGCTCCGGAGCTGGCAGATACGGTGAAATTCTGCGAGCACTATGGATACAAGCTGGAACATGCATCCAATGCGATCGTGGTGGCGACTAAGCTAAGACCATTCATGTTTGCTTGCTGCATGGTGCTGGCGACAACAAAATTGGACGTCAACAAAAGAGTCAGGCATCTTTTCGACGGTCAGAAAGTTTCCTTCGCGACACCCGACCAGACGTGTGAATTAACAGGTATGTTGATCGGCGGCGTTACGCCTTTCGGCTTGCAATCAATTCCATTGTGGATAGACGAGGCAGTCATGCAACAACCGCAAGTCATCGCTGGCGGTGGCAACCGTTCGACTAAAATCATGCTCAACCCGCAAGAGTATCTCAAGCTGCCGAATGCTAAGGTAATCGATGCGTTAGCTATTCCAAAGTAGAATCTTTGGTTCGCTTTAAATTTTGTCGTTTTTCCCCATGCGGTCGCGCAGAGAATTGGAGGAGCGACTTGCGCCAGGATCTCTGGTCGGCAGATTGTCATAACCGGCGGGAGCCTCTCCGCCTTCCGGCGCATAAAGCCGATTGATGCGGTCATCCAGCGGTGGGTGAGTTGAATAGAGCAACGAGAGGATGCCCTGATCCGCGCCGGAGATCATCATCGCTTGCAATGGCTGTCCGCGTTTGAGCGCTTGCTCTTGCGGCGTGTCGTGCAGGCGCAGGAATTGCAACGCAGCGTACATGTTTTCACGACCGGCTAGTTCGGCACCACCAGCATCAGCACGATATTCTCTCTTGCGCGAATACCAGCAGACGAGGATGGAACCGAGAAGCATGAAGATGACTTCGAAGACCCACCGGCAGATGTAATATGCCATTCGCGATTTATAGCCCGCTTCGTCATCTTGAGCAATGGTCACGGCATATGCAATGGCGCGGGACATGAACATAACGAATGAATTGACCACGCCTTGCAGCAAAGTCATCGTCACCATGTCGTCGTTGGCGATGTGGCTGATTTCGTGCCCGATCACGCCTGCCAATTCATTTTGATTCATTTTCTCGAGCAAACCGCTGCTGACAGCAACTAGCGATTTGGCCTTCGTGGGACCGGTGGCAAAAGCGTTCAAATCCTGCGAATTGTAGATGCCAACTTCAGGCATTTCGGGCAGCTTGGCTTTGCGTGACATTTCATACACAAGGTCTACGAGCATCTTTTGCTTGGGGTCAGGTGCTAGCTTGTTAATCAGCTCGATTCTGTAGACCAATTTAGCGGTCCAACGAGAAATCGCCAGCGAAAGGAAAGCACCGCCCAT
>JAYRNY010000273.1:0-17135 GCA_041911975.1 bacterium
ATGCTCATAACTATTATTTTCAAAAACGACAGTAGTCATCTCGTCGGTCACGGATATAGATTGAACAGGGACATCTCCATTCGACTCCAGTTGCAGAGTGAAATTACCAGATTCAATCAAATCCGGATTGACAGCATTGCCTTCAACAAGACCCAGGAAGTGACCGCTTTCATCGTATGCCCCCCAGGCTCCTGTCGTGCTTCTCGTCAAAGTGATGCCGTTTTCCAAAATGTAAGCTTCTTCTCCTGTAGACAGATTCTGCATGTGTCTGACGTGCGCACTTTGTCCTTCCGAAGAAATTTCAGTGAAGCCTGCCAGCGTTGTACTGTCCGGAGCCAGATAGACAGCATCATTGTTGTGACTGACCATTGCTGGATCGAGAATGAGCAGTTGACCGACTGCGACATTGTTGCCGACGATGTGATTCGCTTCGAAGATAAAATCGATCTCGGCTTGAATGTTGCTACTGATATAACGAGTCAGATCTGCATCGACAAAACCACCTTGTGCATCAAGTGCTACAGCATTGGCAACATCATCTTCGGAATAACCATGCTGACGGCACCACTGCTCGACGAGATAAGTTCTGGCCATTGAGTAGATGGTGTCATTGGGTCCGAGCGCACGAGCGCCGGACGTGTTATCAGTGGTTCCTTCAGGCAAGAGTACGCTGCGGAAGAAATCCTCGGCCATGTGTGGCGGTGGCGAGTTGGCAATGAAGTCTTGCATAGACACCAGAGAATTAAGCAAATTCTGCTCGTCTTGCGTGAGGTCCGTTCTGGAACTCAAAGCAGTAATTTGAGCATTCACTCTTGCTTCTTCGATTTCGCCGGTTCTGCGGCCATTCGCGTCAACAGCCATGTACTGGCGCATGACCAGCTGGTGCTGATTGAGCCAATCGACAGCGTCGTACGTAATCGTCGGCACCTGAGATACGACATCGGCGTTAGTGTCGCCTGCGCTGACATCAATTGTCGTGACTGCCACCTGGTCTCCTTCTATAGGTGCACTTTCAGCGCTCGCATCACCTGCCGCCTCATCGACCGGTGCAGTTTCTGGGAAATTAATTCCATGGGTTCTTGCATACGAAAGCAAGCTGGCTGCCTGAATTTCTTCGGCGACTATCATGTCTTCGCCTTGCGCTCCTGCAAATTCGCTCCAGTGAGCCTGAATGTACATAGCCGCAGCTCTTTCTTGTGGAGTGAGAGTGTGGCCGTTTATCGTTCCCGATGAAACTATGCTATCGAGGCTCTCTCTAGTCAGCACGCCGCCGGGAGCAATAGAATTCCAGAGGCTTGGCACCGGGGTCGCCGGATTGACCAAAAGAACCAGCTCTTGCGAAGACAACGAACTGACGTCGCCGGGGTTGGGTCCGTAGATTTGCACACCAGTATCGCTTAACAGTGTCAAGGTGCCCGCTTGCTGATCGAATACAGGATGAAGACGGTCGAAGTTCTGTATCAGGTAAAGTGCCAGCTCTCTTTGATCTGATGTGAGAGTGGAATTATCCAGAGCAGTCTGCAGATCGTCTCGCGTCAGGACACCGTCGGCACCGGCAACGCCGCCAAGCCAGCTGCTGTCTGCGGCAAGACGCGATGCCATTGTCTGAGCGTCGGTAGCCTGCATGACCCCTGCTCTGTCGAAGCTGACGACACCATCTACTGTGCGGAATTGCATTTCTCCTGACACAGCATCGACGACAGAAGTTGTCGTGTCGCCATAGCGGATAACCAGCTGTCCGTTTACAATCTCCGGTTCGCCCAGTACGTTGACCGTATTGCTTCCGACCGTGACAGTCCAGAAATCGCCCTGGAATTGCATAGAGCCGTCGGCCGGCAATGCGACGCCAGTAACCTCTCCATTGGCATCGTAAATTATCGTGGTGACATTGCCGCCTACATCTCGCACGGACACGGATTGAAGCGATCCGTTCTCGCCAGTGTAACTGTAAGTCTCGACTGCTTGAGCTGTCGTCAATGCGACGACTCCATTTGCAACGATAAGGTCGCCTTGTCTTTGCACAGTCGAGCCATCGGCGCCGACGAATTGCCAGACGCCAGGAGATACAAAGGACCAGGTGCCCTGTCCATCCGGCAATGCTACAGTGGTCAACTGTCCACTTCCATCATTTGCGTACGAAGGAAAAACTTCTGTCGCAGGCAGAGGTATTTGCCACTGACCATCTGCAAAACTAAGCGGTACATCCGCAGGATTGCCTGATTCGTTGTGGAAAACAATGCCGCCATTTTCGTCCAAAGTGACGGACGTGCTTCTCGACAATGGCGTATCAATACCATTGCGAACCAGATGCCAAACGGTTTGACCATCCACTTGATCGGCGCGCAGAACAATTGTGCCATTAGGATTGTTGTTATCTGTAAGAGTGACACTGGTGATCTGATCTCCGTCGAGACTGGTTAAAGTAGTCAAACTACCTTGTCTATGCTGAATGGTGACCACAGAGCTACCATCGAGCTGGAAAGTGGTCTCTTCATCACCGTTATCTACGACCAAAGCCTGCCTACCTGCGGCATAAGAAATGTTGCCTTGCACAACTTCAGTGATACCGTCATGTGTGTAATGCCACTGAGGTGGATTGCCGCTGTTCGGAATTACCTCGTAATACGAACCGTTCGGCAAGGAAACTCCGCTTGTCTGTCCATTGGTTGTTTCCACAACAACGCCGGAAGGATAAGTTTGTCTATCGACCTGTCCATCAGCAGAGCTGGTTTGCACAACACCCTCTGCCAATAGTGTCTGGAAGAACGGTGCTTCACCTATGCGCACTCCTATCTCATTACCTTGTGGCTGCGCGAAGTTGAGTGTTACTGTGCCTGTGGCAGCATCTACCTGCGGAGCCTGGCTGAGCTGAATTCCGTCAGGTTGGTACATCCAAACCCCGTTTTCCAATCTGCACTCGCGGCCATCCGGCAAATCAACATGAGTCAAGCGTCCGCCTTCATATGTCATAAAGACAGAGTCATCGTCAGTATCTCTCATGTTACCGAATACCTGCTCGGTCATCTGACCGTACTGGTCATAAACTGCAGCGTGTTGCCCGTCGGTTAAGGCGTAGGAACCATCCATCGCGATGACTTCAATGCCGTCCTCAGTGAGAATCTGCATGGTCATTTGACCAGGGAACAACGGATCGCTGGAATCCTGCATTTGCCAGACATTGCTTGCCCCTTGCATTAGCTGTCCGTTGGCGCCAATTACTGGTGCTTCCGCCAGGTAGTATGGAGGATTGCCATTGTGGCGCCATCTGACAGTGCCATTCTCGTTGACTGGCGCGATTTGCGATCCATCAGGCAAGTCTATGCTCGTGATGCTGCCGTTTTGAAACTCGACTGTCAGTTGATGTTGTCCATCAGGAGTTGTTTGCATCAAGCTTGAGATGTGACCGCCGGTGAAATCCATCGTATTGGTAAAACCGTTCGAGTCTGTAAAGGATATCGAGCCATCATTGATTGATTGCTCGGTGATTGCTCCGTTGCTTTCTATGCGTTGGTAGGTATCACCAGGATCGAACGTATTGGGATCTTGATCGGCGTCGCTGAAAAGAATAAAAGTGCCATCTGCTGCCCAGCCCGCACGCACGAACACCGGATTATTCGGATCCGAATTTTCAGTGTAATTTCCAGCGGTGTCAGTGAAGCCGGTCGTCATAGTCCACGTGCCATTGTGATTGTCACGATAACGAGTTGTGGTTCCGTCGTCGTTTGCTATTTCGATATAGCCTTCACTTCTGGTGACAGTGCGGCCTTCCATGTGGACTACCGATCTAGTCTGTCCGCTGTCGTCACTTGTGTAGACATTGTCGCCGTCCAAACGGGTGGAAGTCATTGTTCCATCACGGTGGAACGCGACCATGGTCATGTCGTGTTCTCCCAGTATGGTGAACACTGGCTCCCCTGTAACCTCGCTAAGAGTGACTGCTACTGGCTGACCACCTCCGGGCGGATAGTACATGTACGAACCATCCACCTGCCGTTGGAAGGAACCGCCATCTGGGCTGGTGGTGATGCTGGTGATATTTCCGCTGCCGTCCAGTGCAATCTGACGCGTTCCGCCGTTATCCATAGCAAAGGACATTACAACATCCGGATAGCGAGTTCCATTTTCAGTAAATTGAATCCTGGCAGCAAACTCATTGCCATTACCTGCACCCTGCACCCAGCGATCGTTCGTTCTATCTCCATCGCCATCCGGCACCCTGCGGAACGGCTCTTCGTAGGGAGGGACAGTCACTTCAACAATCTGCCCCGAGGCATCGCGTGTGACAGACATACCGGCAACAGAGACTTGTTCATTATTTGCCTGGTTGGTCACCGTTTCATCCGGCTGCGCCCATGCGATACGTCCATCCAGATATACAGTTTTAGAGCTGCCGTCAGCAAACTGTATTGTCGTGTTGCCATCGGAATCAACTGATACATTGGCGGCTTGCGTCACGCCATCCACGCTGTTATCGACATACCAGATACCGCGTGTTCCAGTCAGAGGTCGGTCATCAATCCACCAGTGTTCACCATTGGCACTGTATTCTCTGAGCTGTCCGTCACCGCCATAGGTGAAGGATTCAAGAACAGTATTTCCTTGCGCAACGGAAGTGATATGCCCCTGGTAGTCCCGTGAGAAAATCCGACCGTCTGCCTGATATGTCACTGATGAGCCGTCGAAGTGCGTCAAAACAACACCATTGGACGTATGCTCTACCATCCCGGTCATTGAGGTGGCAACGCCATCCACTGTTACGGTCCATACATCGCCGCCCCAATTTTCCATCACGGTTTCCGGAGGACCGGGAATGACATAGACAGATGAAGCTGCAGAGCCGTTCACTTGCGCGCCATCGTTTTCGCGCACAAGAAGCTGTGTTCCATCGGAATAAGTTGTTTCAAAAACGCCATCGACCAGACGAGTATGAGTTCCATCTGTGTTATTAAAGAACCCTTGCTCGGAAGTCATCACGGTATCTCCTCGGATGCCGTCATGGGTTATACCGTCGGATGCGTCGAACTCGCTGTAATGCTGGATCAAGAAATCGGCAAAAATTCTCTCCGCTCCTTGTGCTTCATTGTCTCTGAACGCCTCCAGCTCGCTGAGCTCGAGCGTGCCGCTGCCGTCAGCATCAATAGCATTAAAGTAAGTTTGAGCTGAATTATCGGCGGTAGTGCGCGAGAGAAATGCCACGCTCAACTGAGGAAGATAAGGCGCTAGATTTTCGGTGAAGGCATTTTGTTGAGACTCGTCAGCCGCCAAATTTTGCCACTGTGCAAAAACCTCATCAACAGCGGCGCTGGATGACTCAGTCATCTGCCTGCGGCTGACGTCCTCGGCTGCATTACGTCCTATGTCTCTGCCATCTCCCACCGTCCGATCCTCCTAAAAATGTTGAGCAGACAAACTGAAAAGGCAACCTGATTACTGAAAGAGCACAACTTGGTCGCGCAAAGCAGATACTTCCTGCCGGCATGCATAACAAGAAACTTCTTTACGGAAGACAAACTGACTGCAGACAAACTCTTCGATTTTGGATTCAACCTGTGGATTCAACTCCAATGTCTGAACAACCAGGCGGCAAAGCGTCTTGCTCAGCTCGCGGGACTGACAATTGCCGTACATGCTGACCAGCTCTTTGACCGTGCACCCTGCCGACAATTTTTCGACGACGCGCAGTGCGGCAAACAGCAATTCCATGGACGCTTTGTCATTGTTAATTCCACCGCTTTCCAGTCCGATGAGAAACAACGAAGCGCTGGCAAGAATTTTGACTGCGCAGTTGATCTTTCCTTGTACTTGTGCGGACTCCACTTGAAGATTGAATCTTTCAGCAAGGGCAGACAACATCATCTTGTGATTGTTGATGACAGCCATTGCAAGGAAATATGCTCTAAATGAAGTTTCTTCGGCAGTACATGCCTTCAACGCAGGAAGCGTAAATGACTGCTGAGAGCTTGACACCGGCGCTGGTGCACACCTAGTAGTAGCTCCAGATGCAGACGTCGAAGCAGATACAGGTGCAGCTTGAACATTCTGCTTTGGTCGACTATATCCACATTCTGCAAGGATATCTGCAGCCAGCGGACGAACGGTTAGTGAAGGGGTCATAAAATCGAATTTCTCCAGACTGTGGCGTGACTATGCCAGACAGATATGGAAAGTTCGTGACAATCCATCGAATGCGTGGTTGCACGCAACGCCCCCAGAAGAAATTGCATCGGCGATGCTTGCCGATCCACGGCGACGCATATAAATAGGTCCGGATTTTTCCGCCGGCGGCAATCACGCCCGGTAAAAAGTTGTCACGGATGTTCCACGAGCCGCGATTATTCTTTTTCAACTGCCTTGCAGTCCCCATCATTTGGAGCAGCCGAAGTGAAATTGCGCAGTGCTGAAATCCTCAAGACAAGCGTCTTCCTGAGCATCGCTATCGTTTCGCTCCAGTGTCTTGTCGTTCCTTCATATGGCGATCCACCGCTGGACGATACACCATCTCTTTCAGAACAACAGACAGAGCACAATGAGGACCCGGAAAATTCCTCATCCGCGCTTTACGACGCACAGCCAAGGCCGCCATCCAATACTGCCGGTTCGCCCGCGGTGCACAGATCAAGACCGGCACCGGACAAAACTCAGTGGGAGTCGCGATATCAGAGTATCGGATTGACCAAACAACATACTCAAAACATGCCTGCCGCTCCAATGGGAAATGTGGGTTGGAACAATATTTATGCTCAGTACTCGCCCGAACACCCAGCCACTCCTCTAACCAATGCGAACTTCGCTGCCATGGCAATGACCTGGGCGGATGCTGCTCTTGCTGTCGGCAGCTCACCGCAAAATCAGGTTGTCTCTGCTGTATCCAACATGCAAAACATTTTGCAGGGCGCAGCGAATGCAGAAGCCGCCGGTTCTCTAAACGCGCTCAAGGAAACGCTAGCAGTACTGGCTGCCAGCAATATCAACGTCGCCAATGAGGCATCGGCAAAACCTGTAAACATACACGCGCCATTTCGTCCAGTTTCGCAAGCCATCTGGATGGTGCAGCAAATGTTTCATCATGTCTACATGCCTGTCGCAGTGCTAATGCTTCTGCCGGGCGCAATGCTGCTTAACCTGAAAGTGCTTGCCACGAAAGGCGCAGGTTTGCAGGGTGACGAAGACAGTGCGGCGGGTCCTTTCTCCGCAATCTTGCGCAGTGTAATTGCCGTCTTTCTGATTCTAGCCACTCAGCTAATCATGAGCTATTCAATAGACATCGGCAATTCACTGACATACGAGACAGCAAAGCAAATTCCCTTAGACGAAGTATTTGCCTGGGCAAAGGGTCAGTATCAGCATGAGCAGGCGCAGGCCGCCACCGCTGCTGCGCAGCAAAGCGACCCTTCCATTCCGCCTCAGCCATATGCGCATCAGACCTTCAAGGCATTCTTGAATCTGATCAACATGTCCCTCGGGTATGGTCTCTTGATCTTGATGGCGTTCCAAACTTGCGTCAGTTGCTACCTGCTGCTGCTTGGACCGATCGCAGCCTCACTATATGCGTGGCCCGGTGGAGCCGGAAGACTGTTTCGCACGGTATTCGCCAACTGGGTGGATGCAGTGGTCAACATATCGCTCTGGAGATTTTGGTGGATTCTCCTTCTCCTTTGTGCAATCACACGCATTCAGTGGCTGAAAGACATCGGAGAATACATTCCCAACACCGAATGGGAAGCGCTCATGTTCACCTGCTTTCTCGTGATGATGAGCTACGTTCCATTCATGCCCTTTGAATTAAAACCGGGTGAACTGGTCGACCGGCTCTTAGATAAAGCAAAACAAGCCTCAGGTGGAGGAGGCGGCGGTAGTGGACAGCCCGCGCAGACAGGCACACCCCCAGTCGTCCCCAGCAGCCCCGGTTAATCGAAAAGGAATTCCGCATGAAAGCCAAGTCCACGCCAAAAGCAATTCTGATAGCAGCGGCTCTTGCAGCAGCGGCAACCTTGCAAATCTTGCCTGGTTTTTGCCAGGGCTATGAAGGCACAGATCCGCAAACAGGATTGAACACACAGGAGCAAGCCTGGCAAGCCGACTCCAGAGTCGCGGAATTGCGCGCGCAAATGCAGGCTATGCTCACAAATACCAATCCTGCCGACAACGCCAGTATTTTCACGATCATGGGTGCCATGTTTGAATATCTGGTCGCCCGCATGAATGAGCCGGCGACGACGGGACCGGCTGCAGCGTCTGCCGGGCAAGCTCAAGCCAATGCAGGGGCGAACGCAGCCGGCGACGTGGCGCGAGATCAAGCCATTACGGCAATCGACTACGCATCTCGCTTTCTCAAGAATTTCACGACAGAAAAAGGCAACAAGTGGAACAACCTGCGCGACTCAGTGTTCGTTCCTATCGCCTTACTTTTGATTTTGCCGGGTGCGGTACTCACTCAGTTGAAAGCCATAGTTGCCCAAGGATCGCCTGTGGTCGCGCAATGCAATCCTTTTGAAGGCATCCAGCGAGCGATAGTGGCAATTTTTCTCATTCCCGGCACATATCTGATCGTCAACTATGGAATTGATTTCGCCAACAGCATTCAGTTCACCATTGCCACCGAATACAATCGACTCTTTGGGTCAAACATGTATAAAGACGCAATTTGCGCTGAAATACGTGCTTTCGGTGTCCGCTACCTTTCCGAAAATGACGGCTCTCTGAACACACCGCCGGCAGATCTGGCAGCATCGAGCAATGGCGAATTCTCCGCTGCAGAAGCCCGCCTCTGGGGAAAATTGGTTGACCCCTGCACAGGACTCAACCGCGTTCCGAGAAACAGAGACGACGCCAGTATGCCGGCCAGCTCGATTGCAGCGCGCCTGATGCTCAATGCCAGCAATGCAGGAATAAACACAGGCTGGAGCATCCTGTGCGCCTTTCAGATGGCGTTTTTCTACTACCTCTACTTCATTGGACCAATCATGGCAGCGCTCTGGGTTTGGCCCATGAAACAGCTGCGCGACGCCTTCCCAAGTTGGGTAGAAGGGGTCGTCACTTTGTGCTTCTGGAGTCTCTTCTGGCACACCACAATTTTGCTCATGGCCTGCTTCAAAGGCACGGACGAAACAGGGTTGTTCGTTATGAGCGCGCTCAATTTTCTCGCTACTGCCTGCGTTAAAAACGCATTCGATTTCGCAGGACTGGTGCGAGCCGCAGGACAGAAAGCGTCAGAAATTATTGAGAAAGGAAACAAACAGGGCGGCGGCGGAGGCGGTGGTGCCGGTGGTGGCGGCAACGAGCAGAATGCCGGACAGCAAGGCGGGCAAAACACCCAATTCGTCAACCAGGAAATGGTGCCTTCACTGGTAAGTCAGGGCTCAACGCCACTGTATCAGGACGCAAACGCAGACGGACTCGTAGACGGTGTCTGGAACAGCCAGCAAGGAGAGTACAATGCGGTGCCCGATGGGCAATCACTCTTCCTGGTCAGTGCCAGCAATACTCCAGGTCTCATTTCGCCGCCCAATATCGAAATGCCGCCGGCTATGGAAGGCGCGCCGCCGGTGATGGTCACGCAAGACGACAAACTGGCTTTCTTCAATCCTGCCACCAATCAATATGAAGTGCAGCAGGTAATGAATACAAACACGGGTGAGATGGTCGCGCAGTATATAGTCGACGACGCAGGCAGGATAGCGGTTTTCGACGGCACAGGCTACGTGGTTGTACAAACATTTGATCCGCAATCCAATACGAATGTCGATACATACCGCATTCAGCACGGCGCGCTCGAGGTTTGGAATCCAACAACCGGCTATACGACTGTGCAAGCCAATACACAGGAAGCGGTCGTGCCGCCCATATTTGATGCCACGCCTGCTACTTTTCAGAGAAACAGCCTTGGCTCTCTAATCGGAGATGCGTTCTTTCCGATCATGCACTATCCGATCTCAGCAAAACTAAAAGATGCCGATGAAGTGGCTGACGCAGTTTCCGCACAACAAAACCAAATTGAGATTCAGACTGAAGAAGACAAAATCATTTCATTCGATGTTCAACCGCCGCAATCAGCGACACCCCATATGGAGATAGTTTCTAACATGATGAAAGAATATCAAAACAACAAAGATCAATTGCGCGTGTCACCACCACCTTTGAGCTTCAGCCCTTCTGAGCCGCCTATCCAACCGGCACCATCTGTCCAACCCGTACAACCTGTACAGCCTATCCAACCGGCATCGCCAGTCCAGGCTACACAGCCCATACAAGCACAACAAACTCAAACAAAGACTTCACTGGAAGCTGAAATCGAAAAACTCTTCTCGAATTTGTCTGCGCACTCGAATCCGCCAGGTAACGGACTATTCGTCGAACACACAAACACACAAGTTCAAAGCATTGCACCGAGAAGTGCAGAAGAATTATTGAACACCAAAGATCGAAACGAGCCCAACGCCATCAGCCGCGCACTCGGTCGCACGTTCACAACTGCCAATGAAACGCACAATCAAACTGAAGGTTTGTGGTAAAAACCGAAATTGCTCAAACCTGTCACTAAACTTCCACGACCGTCAGAGAATATGTTGACACGAAAGCGGAAGTGCCGATTGCAAATGCTTCTTGCATCCCAATGAGGATAAAGACATGTTTCTAGGCTTCGAAATCAACAGGGTTTTTGAAAAACTATTCTCCAGTGCAAACGTTCGACAAGAAAGACATTTGCAACGGGTAGCTAGCGAAGAACATCGCATGCCACTCATGCAGATCGTCGAAAAACGAGTCTCACAAAGACAGAGAGTGCAAAACACAGGTCGGGAGAGAGAGACAGTTTCGGTTGCATCCCGCATGGTTCTCGCTTCCGAAGTAGGTCCGCCGCCGCTGACACCGGCCACATGGCATAAAGCTTGAGCAATGAAGCGTAAGCATGAGTAATAATACTGCAGCTTAAATAAGTTCGGCGTTGGAAATTAAACTCGGTAATCAGGGTCCCACGGTCTATTGTGGGACCCTGTGTTTTGCAAAGGCGCAAATGGTATCCAGTTGCGGTTTTCCCCAAATATCCCCTACCGTCACTAGAATTCCACATGCTCCCGATAGACTTCAATCATCGAAATACCAAGCGGCGTTTTTAACAGTAAAAGGAGTAAGCGATGATGAACTCAATTCAGAGACCCATCTTGGAACCCGGCTTCAACTCCATCTTGAGAGCAAGAAGAGAAGCATTCAAACTGGTGCCGGAGGTTGCTCAGCCAAAAGCGCAAACCTCTCAAGTGCCGGTCATCACAATGCGCCAATCCATCCATGAATTCGTCATTCTCATGCCTGCCGAATTGGCATTCAAAGTTGCCAAAGATGTGCTCGGCTCCAGCGAATTTGCCATCTCGAACGTAGGTGATCGCAAGTTGGTATGCTTCAAAGAAACAACTGCAGGCATCAACATTTGCCTGGAAGTGCGTTTTGAACAATTGCCCTCCGGCGCTACCAAAGTGATCTTCTGCAATTTCAATTTCGGCATCCCAACACTGCATCGCGCCCTCATTGAAAACAACATGCGCAAGCTGCAACGCCTCATGGAAAAACGCTGCGCTTAATCCAGTTCGCAAGCACCGGATCAGTTGGGCTGAGCAAACGTGCCGCCGCCGCTGCAGCTGTTCCTGAATTCGAGAACGCCGAGAAGATTGTTATAACCGCTTGAAGGAATCCAAAGTGCTTCGTCTTTGCACTCACCCTTTGGCGTAGTCTTCCAGGCCCAGCCTGGGAACATTCCATCGGTGTTCTCATCGAGATCAATGGTGGCGCCTTCAAACTTGCTCACTCCACCATAAGGCCAATCGGGTTTGCTTCCACTGGCACAGGCCACAAGCGTGCCAATTACTGGATAGGACGGCCCGCATGCATCGGTTCCGCTTGGAGTCTTGCCATCAGCGACGGTGCCTGTGACCAGCGACACCGGTTTTTCACGCTTCATGACCAGCCTGTTATTCTCAACAAAAAGGTACACTGACGAACCCAGAGGCAGATCTATCGACTTGAGAGCATCAGTCAGTTCTTGCTTAGTTACCTTGGGAGAGATCTGCTGACAGCGCGCCAGCAGCGAATCGACAACACTGCCAAGAGCACAGCCGCTCGCTTTGGGTGCCTTATCTATCATTTCCATGTAATCATGAGGAGTTCTGACCGTGCCGAAATTGAATGGTCCTTTAGGAGCGGGATAATCAGTTCCATGTTTAAACCACTTAACGCCACTGGACTGTTCCGGCGCAGGAACAAAGGCGGAGTTAACGCAATTCATTCTATTGCTGATCACGTCGCATTTGAACTGTTCCATTGCCGTATAACCACTGCCCGAATCAGCATTTCTGCTCGTCCCGTATTCATTGTAGCCACGCTTGAAATCAGGCAGTTTGTCCAGACAGATCTTTTTGACGTCTTTCATTCCGACCATATAGTCCTGCCAGTGACAGTTTTTGGGAGAAGGCTTATTGATGTTCTTCAGCTCGTTTTCACTCAGCTGCGAGCCGTCGCTCTTCCTGATGTATTTCAGTGAGACGGCTCGATTGGGAATATTGTGATCCCACAGATAGTCGCGTGTCACCTGGCTCTTTGAATTAACCAGATACCAACGATCGATCAGGTCGTCTGCAGCGTCAAGTTGCTGTTTGACCTCGCTCACCTCGTAGAGTATCGTGTTCCATTTTCTGAGCTCTTGCGAGGCTGCATCATGGCCGACTGTAAGAGTATCGGCATTATTCTGTTCTATCATGGACCGCACGTTCTGCATCAAGTCGGGCAAAACATTCATACTGGTATCAAGGTTCTTAACGTCGGAAACTTCCTTATCCGATCCTCGGCAGAACCACTCTCCGCCTTCAGTAACCGAGATCCCCTGTCCTGCAAGAGCGTGGCAGAATATGTCCTGGTCTTGAAACGCGAGGGGCCCTTTTGGTCCGGTCATACTGGGTCCGTTGCGAACTTCTATGTAGCCGTACGGAATCTTCATCTCGTAATCTTGTGAGAGGCAGCCGACAATGGCACAAGCGATAGTGCCCAAAGTTGAATTCAATTTGACGACGCGGCTCTTGGCTGCGTCTTTGAATGTATTGGGAGGCAAAGTATTTGCCGGATATGGTGTCGAGCCCGAGCCTCGAATGAAATCATCTTTGCTATTGAAGTTGAATGACGTCAAGTCGACAAGGTGAGGTCTATCATTCGGTTGCACTGGAACGCCTGAGAAAAAGAGCGTCTCACCGTTTGCAAAATTGACTGAAAACGGAACATATCCAGCCAAATACTTGTGGCCGGTTTGAGAAGAATTGCCGGACGAATTGATCGGAATTCCGGAGGTTGTTTTGAAGGTAGCAAGAATTGCGGGATCAACATACACATTCGTCGAACCGCCCTTTTTCAAAAAACCAACTGCGTGCTCGTTAAGCGAGATGCTGTCATTGCCCAGCATTTTTACATTGTTAGAATCTACAAAAGCCTGGAAGTACTTGCCCATGAATGCGCTGTTTTCCATGTCCTGGCGCAGGAAAGAGCTGACATCATTGAGAGCATTCCATACCTTCTTGGCGCTTTTCGCAGCTTCAGTTGTGCCTTCATCACGGGCGTTCAATGCAACAATCAAAGCTTGCGCATACAATCGGTTGTATGTCATCAAATTCAAAGTGCGCGGGTTTTCGCCCAACAAAGCGAAGTTCGTTCCGACATCCGGGTTATCAAATTTAAGAGCGTCTTTGTTGGGATTGCGAATCGCCGCCTTGGCCACGCTCAAGACGCCTGAGTCATTGGCGTGACTGAGCTCACGCCCACCGCCAAACACCTGTGTGAACCAGAAAAAAGCTATGCCGACGACGATAATTACAAGAGTAACTACCGCCACAAGCATGAGCGTCGCACCGCGACCGCGTCTCAGTTTATGCTCTTTATCCACGATGACCTGCGGACGAGTTGATGATGAGCGCCTGAGTTGAGACCAGGAATGTTTGCTCGGCACAAACATTAACTTCCTGTAATCTATTATTCCACCCTGCCAACAAACCTGTCAAACCACAGATTAAAGTTCGCCTTATCAGATAAATTATTAGGTTATGAATGTGAGATTCCGATTCCGAAATCTAATGTTTCCTTTGTCTCTTCTATTAGTGGTGACGGCCTGCACCTCGTCACGCGATCGCGACATTCAGACAGATACCGCCGATGCGCCTGAGGACAATACGCCAGCTCCCAAAGATGATGATCCAAGAAAGCGCCTGGCGGGAGCTAATTGGCTTAAGAACGAAACCAAGAGAAGCATCACGGTAGCACGCGAGGAAGTGCGAATCGCGCACAAGATAAGGCCGGACAAACGTTTCTTACAAGCGATGTCAGACGCGACAAGTTTGATTTCGGGCACGCCGTCAGGAGAAACAGAAATCACTCCCGGACATAAAGGATGGTCAATAAAAATTCAGAACGATGAAATAGGCGTGCTTAGCGAGTTTGCAGATTTCGAGGAGCAATACTCACTGCTTCGAAAATGGATAAAGAAGCAGTATTCGTCTAATCTCTCACTTGTCATTCCCAAAGCTCAAACTCCAGCTAAAAGCAACGCACACGAAAAGGAAGCGTCAATCACGGCATTGTGGAATTCACTGCGAAATGCGGAAAAACAGCGCGCCGAGAAAACTTGGAATGTGGACACCTTCAAAACCGGCTCAGCGACTCTCGCATTGCTATATTGGGAATGCCTGGACCTTTTGCAATCCGGCACCGATCTTGCTGCCCGCGCCCTTGCCACCATGGCTGTCTGCGAAGAATTGACCGGAGCCGACCTGTTGCGCTACCGGTGCCTTCTAGCAGAAGCAATGGGATACAACCTTTACGCTCAGGAGCATGCGAAGTCGCTGCCTGACACAGATGCAGCAAAACATTTTCTCCTGGGCGACACGAAGCGTTTGGCGGCGCTGGCGGCGTCGCCGGCAGCATCAGCGCAAACGAAGTATTTCTACCTCCGCTTGCTCGGCATCAACCGAGATCTAGCGTCCTGGCAGGCGGAGGCAAAAAGAGGTTTTTTCAGCGATCTTGGCATGACACTGCCGGTGATGCGCAGTTATTACGATGTCGCGCAGCAAAACACCGTCCTGGGTTATTCGACCAGCTTGCTGGCGGCAATTAATAGAACGCTGCTCAACGCCACCGACGAAAAGCATCCAATAACAGAGGACAGCTTTGAATGGAGTTATGAAGCATACTCAGAATCTCAGGAATGGGTGCTGAAAGACGTTGCAAAGGAATTCGAAGGAAATCTCGCCCAGTCGAAATTCCAGGCTCAAGGATTTTTTGTGAGCAATCTGCTCTACCAGCAGTTTTACCGAGCTCACTTCAACTCGGCTGTATCTCTAATTTCCGACAGCTATTTCTCTATGCCGGAAGGCGCAAAGAATTGCATACGGCTTGCTAATTCTCTGAAGATGCAGCTGGACTCACCTTCGGCTGCGCTGGAGCGCTGGCTGCGAATGCGTATCGAAGAGAGGCAGGGCAAGTCGACATTTGCCAGTCTCGACTCCGAGCTCCTTTCGATTGCAAAACTCGGTCCTGAGGCAGTTTTGACGCTCTGCAGCGGCCTCAATTTGCAATTTTCGGAAAGCGATCCAGGAGAAGCCTTGCGATTTGGCAATAAGGTTTTATCAATCGTGGATAGCCGCCCCGAGTGCCGAGTCAAGCTTGCATCAGTCGTCGATGGATTGCTTCTCGATCTGCGCCAAAGCGTAAGGACAATTCAGTCCACGACAAAGAGCGGGCAGCCCCGCAATTTTTACTCGTCGGTGCAACAAGCTATTTTGACCAGAGAACAGGCGCGTTTGGAAAAGCTGATTGCTCAAGCGCAGATTCGACCGCGAGAGCGATTGCTTGTCCTTCATTGCTTGGAAGAAAGTCCAAATACAAACGCAAAGTTGCTTGTGCAGCAGTATGGAAAGCTGGCACAAAGCGCCCCCAAAGACTGGTGGGCGATTGAGCCTCTTTATACATTGCTGTGGAACGGCAAGCGTTATGCAGAGGCGAGCAAACTGGTATCAAGCTGGATCCAGAAACAAAAGACCTTTAAATTCCTCGACGAGGCAAAAGCTCGAACAGCTCTGGCGCAGGTTTTGCTCGCTCAAGGAAAAACACAAGATGCACTCAAGGCCCTCGACAAGACGCAGATGTCGGAACAATTCATTTGCCTGGCGATGCGTGCCCTGGTTCTGGAGGAAATGGGCAAACGCGAAGACGCTGAAACATGGGTGGCTGAGTGCATAAGACGCTACCCAAATGAAGCAAACTCGATCAGTCTTGGCGCAGAAATTCTCTGGCGCAACGGCAAGTACTCTAAGGCTGCCGGCTTTCTCGCCGCAAACAACACCAAAATCAGCCGCACCGACTGGAGATACATAGTCGGCAAGTCATTCGTTAATGCCTTTGAAAAAACGCCCTTGAAAGTGGAGATGGCTGTCAATGCAATGATAGATACAGGCTTAAACAGTCCGGAAAATCTTGGACAGATCGCCGCAGCCCTTTACGGCGCAGACCGAGCAGCCGAAGCATTCTCCATCGTGGCTAAATTGCAAGTAAATTCAGTCGAGCGTGCCGATGTGCTTGTCTGTGCGTACAGATATCTGAAACGCTGGAAGGGCGAGAAAGAAGCCTTGAACTGGCTACTGAAAGAAATTCCAAAAGGATTTGATCCAATTGCGCTGGCTCCATATGCTTTCTTGAGCGGACAAAATGAGTTACTCTGGACAGCCATCCCGGACGACAAAATGTCAGACGATGTCGCGGTTCTCAGAGCAGCGACTCTTTGTGCAGACGAACACCCGGATGTAAAACGAAAGGAAAGCCTGCTCAAACGCTTTGCCGGACGCTCGGATTTAAGAGCACAGATTGTTCGATACTTACTTACGTCAAAGAAGGATGATTCAATTTTCTCTGCGGTGCTCGAAAACAAGGAGATAAGCAAAGCTGCTTTTTACGTCGGCTGGAAATCGCTTTTGAAACCCGGGCAATTCCTGGACGACATCGATTGGTATCGCGTCTCGATTGAGAACGGCAGCGGTGAGAACGCTGAGTTTCGCTGGTCGTGGATCTGGCTTTCAGATATTCAATTGTCATTGAGACGCTTCAACAAATTGATC
>JAYRNY010000274.1:0-2864 GCA_041911975.1 bacterium
CCTATCCAGCTACACATTTCAGCGCCGCGGCATTTTCTCGACGGCACTGTTTGTCTCTATTTCATACACGTCTTTGCTGTTGATCGAAAACGCCGCCTTTCTTCCTTTTCTTGTGGAAGGGCAATCCGACTCAGGTCTGGCTGCCGCCTATTCGCACCGCCTGTGGGGTCGCATCGTGGCCCGTTCCACCATGCTCGTTGCAGTTGCTTTCGTCTGGGCTCGTTTTTGCCAGTATATGAGCGGAGTCGCTCAGCAAGGTGCCAACCGCCTTCGCGAGCAGCTTGACAATAACACCAGGCTGTTGGCAGAGCTGGAAGAAAAAGCGCGCCGGGAGAAATTGATCAATTCGATCAATTCTGCATTGCGCAGCACGCTCAATCTCAACCAGATCTTCGCCACCGCCGTCGATGAGCTGGCGCAGGCCTTGCGGGCGCCGGACTGCGCGATTGTATGTCCGGGACGCAAGCTGAGCGATCCCCTTCTCATTGTCGAATCGCAACTGGATGCACCCTTGATTGCCAGTGAACGCGAAGGCATAGGCGATGGCGAAGAAGATGATATGTTCGTGCCGCGCGTCGAAACGGGAAAATTCGATCGGGCGCTATGCGAGTTCGTCCTGGCCCACAAATCGACCTATGAAAGACGCGAAGACGCCGACGGAAAGCTAATGAAGACTTTCCTTTTCTTCGATCCAATTCGCGATCCGGCTTTCTCGTCAATCTCTGGCTCGCAGAGCCTTTCTCAGATGAGCTCGCTGATCGTGCAGCCGATGATGTATGGTGAGGAATCCAAAGGAGTAATTCTTATTGCAGACCGTGACACGCATCGCGCTTGGACTCCGGTGGAACTGGAACTGGTGAAATCAGTCGCCGGTCAGGTGGCGGTCGCTGTTGAGCACGGCGAACTCGTTGAAGAGCTGTCATTGAAGAACGAGGATTTGATTAACAAGAACCTCAATCTGGATGCGAAAAATTTGGAATTGCGCGCCATTCAATCGCAATTGATTCACCAGGAAAAAATGGCATCGCTGGGTCGTTTGGTGGCTGGTATCGCGCACGAGCTCAATAATCCGATCAACTTCGTGCACGGCAATTTGCCTTATTTGCGTGAATACTTCGAAGACTTGAAAAAACTGATTGGCGCCCTTGATAATCTCGCAAGCGAGCATCAAGGCGAAGTCCACGAACTGAAAAACAAGATGCGCTACGATTTTCTTGTTACCGATCTCGATCATATAATCGCCGACTTGAATGAAGGCGCCGAACGCATTCGCTACATCATTCGCAACCTGAGAAGTTTCAGCCGCCTCGATGAAGCTGAATTGAAGGAAGGCTCGGTGCGCGAAGGTATCGAGTCGACACTGAAGATTCTCAGCCAGTATTACGGGCGGGACAAAATACCGGTGGAGACCGATTTCGCCGAGCTGCCGCCGATTTTGTGCTATCCGGGCCAGCTCAATCAGGTCTGGATGAATCTTCTGTCGAATGCCGCCGAAGCAGTTTTGGGCACCGCGTCACCCGTTGTCACAGTAAAGACTGTGAAAGAGGGAAATCAGGTAAAAGTAACGATTTCCGACAACGGCACAGGCATACCACCAGAAGTGCAAAGCAAGATCTTCGAGCCGTTTTACACGACAAAGCCGGTGGGACAGGGCACAGGCTTGGGGCTTTCCATCTGTCACTCGATCATGCAGCGGCATGGCGGCGAGATCTGGTGCGAGTCAAAATTGAACGAGGGAACCACCTTCGTGCTCAAGATACCTATTTACGCGAATGCTGCCGATCTAGCAAATGTGAAGGGCACGGGAGAAAACGATTTTATTTTTGAACCAGCTTTGAACTCGGCAATGGAGCCCGATTAAATTCAGCTTTTACTATTTGCTGTTTGTTGATATAAACTTGAGGAATGGCAATGCGTCACAAGATACTGCTCGTCGATGACGAAGAGGCGAACGTCCGCCTCCTTAAGCGCGTCCTCAGCGACGAGTACGACACAGTCGAGGCTCTGAGCGGGCAGGACGGACTGAATCTGCTGAAAGAGCATGACATCAGCCTGATTATCACCGACCAGCGCATGCCCGGCATGACCGGCGTCCAGCTCTTGAAAGAGTCCCTGGCGGTGCGCCCCGATGCCATGCGCATTCTTCTGACCGGCTATACCGATGTGCAGGCTCTCATCGACGCCATCAACAGCGGTCATGTTTACAAATATGTTCCCAAGCCCTGGGACAGAGATGAGCTGAAAGTCACAGTCAAAAGGGCTCTCGAGACTTACGAGCTGAAGCAGCGCAACGCTCAACTGGTGCAAGACCTGACGGGCGCCCTCTCTCAGCTCGAGGAAGTATCTCTTGGCACCATCCGCGCTCTGGCCGATGCCCTGGATGCCAAATGCGACTACACTTCCGGTCACAGCTTGCGAGTTTCTCAATACGCGCTTTTGATCGGCAAAAACATGGGTCTGACGCCGGACGAGCTTCGTGACCTGGAACTGGGCGGCATTCTTCATGACATCGGTAAAATTGGGGTGCCCGAGTCGATATTGTGGAAGCCGGCCAAGCTGACGCCGGAAGAAACGGCGATCATGGCGGAGCATCCGGTGAAGAGTGCGCAGATTATTGGCGATTTGCCAAGTCTGCAGAAGGCGAAATGCTTTGTCATGCACCATCATGAATTCATGGACGGCTCCGGCTACCCTGATCGTCTTGTCGGCGAGGCAATTCCCCTAGGCGCTCGCATTATCCTGGTCGCTGATGCTTATGACGCGATGACCAGCGACAGACCGTATCGCAAAGCAATCGGACACGAGCGCGCAATTCAAGAGCTGAAAAAGTGCGCCGGCAGGCAGTTCGATCCCAAGATCGTGGA
>JAYRNY010000275.1:0-2044 GCA_041911975.1 bacterium
ACTTCGCTCTTCGCCGGCGGCAACAACATGCTCACGTTCTCCCGCATGGGAAGCGTGCTGGCAGGAATTCCAACAGTCTTGGCCGCGTTTGCAATCGGAAAGGAAATTTTCCCCGGCCGGCTTTTCATGACGATTGCACTGCCACTACTGGTAGTGGTGCACCCGCAAATCATTTTCATGCAGAGTTATACAAACACCGATGCCACCACTGCGTCACTGGCAAGTGTTTCCATTTACCTGGTTGTCTGTGCCATAAAACGCGGTCTGTCAATGAAAATCGCTGTGCTTTTGGGTTTTCTCTTTGGCTGGATGGCGCTTTCAAAACACACAGGCTTGTCTATTCTGCCTGCTCTAGGATTAGGAATTATCGCGGCGACATTCGGAAGGCGGGAATCTCCCGCCACTGCAATAGCAAAAATCGGCGCGGTGGCAAGCATGTTCGCGGCAACATGCGGCTGGTGGTTTGTTCGCAACTACTATGAATTTTCCGGCGACATTCTCGGCTCGCGCACTATGTACGAAACATGGTCGAAGATTCTGCCGCGCAAAAACGGGATGATCGTGCACCCCTGGCCGGAAGTTCATCAGTTCGGCTGGTGGCGGTTTGTCTTCTTCGATTTCTTTGGTCTCTTCGGTTACATGACCAGGTACGTATACAGGCCTGCCTACTTTGCGTATTTAATTTACGTGCTTGCAGCGGTAGCCGGATGGGCAAAACATTTGAGCGCACAACAAGAACCGGTGCTCATGACACTTAAGCAATCCTTCGATGAACGATATGAAAGAATGATCTGGCGCATCTTTCTTCTCTGCCCTCTGCTCAATCTGGCAGCGATGATCACCGCGACCTTGCTGAAGGTGACCGGACCACACGGGCGCTATCTTTTCCCGTCCATAATTCCAATTGACGCACTTTTAGTGGCAGGCTTCTACAAATTTGGAGACAGATTCGGCAAATGGGCGACAATCAGTCTCATCCTCCTGCACCTCGCCGTCTCCATCGGCTCATGGCTGTTTTATTACCCACCGAAGTTTTGAAACAGAAACCGGGCAATGCATGGCATCGCCCCTAAATTCCCGGAGCGCCCGTCACTGCGGAAACTACGGGCGCTGCAACAAAATTGCAAACTCTATTTATTAAGGTATTCTCACACCCCAGAATCCGTCTAAGAGGACCACAGCATGGGACGAAGAGGATGTTCGCCCTGCAGCACATACCAGCCGGATGTGCAGCAAGGGGGGTATGGGCAGCAATGCGGCGACAATTCCGCTTACTATCCTTCCAACAGTGACCAGATGGCTTACAACAACGCCTGCCGCACGCGCGGGCGATGTGGCGACGCAGCCGGCAGCGATAATTTCGTGATCGTGCCGGAAGCCAATGCGTTCGGCTCGCAAGAGCAGTACGATGCAGCAGTGAAGGGTGCTTGCAAGTACACAGACCAAAATTACGATCAGGCGCTCAGAGATGCGGCAGCCAAAGGGCAGCCGGTCGTTGCCGTTTTCGGCTCGAAAAACACGCCCGACACGCAGAAGCTTTTGAATACAATCGCGGCTGCGCAGAAAAACGGCGCCGACGGAGCAACCTACATCTACATTGATATGGACCGGGTAGCGCAAAATCCCAATTCCAGTCTGGCCAAATTTGTCGATCAAAATGTACGCGGGCACAATCTCGCGCACACGATGCTCTTCACAATGAAGCCCGACGCCGCCGGAAATCCTATTCCCGAAGCGCCGATGATGACTGCCTGGGGCGGGCGCGATCAAATTCAGGGATTGCTGCGCGATCACGTCAAATACGGACAGGACGCCATGCGTGGCCGCCAGTTCAACGTCAAGGAATCAGATGCGGCGGTTGCGCCAAAAGCTGACGTCAATGACAAACCCGGCAGTAAGAAAAATTCTGAATTGGCGAAGGACATCGAAAGCGGGCTGGATGCCGGCAAGAAAGCGGCCGATTGGCGCGAAGGCGAAAAGCAATTCTTGAAGGCGATTCGCGCCGCCGATCAAGTCGATCAAGATGCAGTCAAAACAGATATGG
>JAYRNY010000276.1:0-2334 GCA_041911975.1 bacterium
ATTGTTGGCCATTTCGACTTTGCTCAAGTCGAGTATGAGTTCGATCTGGCTGAGGTAAGTTTCGGCGTTTCTCGTTACGTCATCAGCGGTGAGCGGCGGGCGCGTCGCATTGCGTCCTGTGGGGTCGCCTATGCGAGCGGTGAAGCCGCCGATGATGAGAACTACCTGGTGCCCGAAATCTTGGAAGCGTCTCAGCTTGCGCAGGACGACAGCATGTCCGACGTGCAGATCGGCGGCAGTCGGATCGACGCCGAGCTTTGCCCGAAGCGGGCGTCCGGCTTTGCGCGCCTGATGAATGCGCCGCGCCAGTCCCATTGCGCCTTCCGGCAGGACTTCCGCGCCGCGGCAGAGTTCTTGCGCTTCCTCGATAATGTCTTGAGGAATCGGCTCTTTGTCTTCTTTGTTGTCTTCTGCCACTGCCTGTTGCTTCACCAGCTCGCTGTTCTGAGACATCGCGGTTTCCTTTGTCAGTTTACAAACCAGGCGACGCATGGCATCGCCCCTACACGTGGGGAGGCGTTGCGTCGCCCCTTCAAAATGCCGGCAGCCGCTTCGCGGTCGCAAGCATTTTAAGTAGCTAAGAATCTTAGCATGGACCTCTTCTTTGCTTGTTCCAATGTATCTACTGGGATAAGATGACTCTTCCGGGGCTTGAAAGAGCACCCGGATGAAACGTGCTTCAAAAACGGGCGCACGCAATGCGCCCCCACAGATGAAACGGTGGAGAAAAAGAGAAATGGCTAGCCAGTATGTCCCGCAAGATATTGAAGAAAAATGGCAGGCGGAGTGGGAAAAATTAGGCATCTATCAGGCGCATGACCTGGATAAGAAGCCGAAATATTACTCGCTGGTCATGTTTCCCTATCCGTCGGGCGACTTGCACATGGGTCACATGCGCGTCTACACGATCTCTGATGTGATTTCGCGCCAGAGACGCATGCTCGGCTATAACGTTCTCAACCCGATGGGTTGGGATGCTTTCGGGTTGCCTGCTGAGAACGCGGCGATGTCTCGAAAGAAACATCCTGAAGATTGGACCAAGAGCAACATTAAATTCATGCGCGACGAGCAATTGAAAAAGCTCGGAACCAGCTACGACTGGCGGCGGGAAGTCACGACTTGCAATCCTGACTACTATCACTGGACGCAGTGGATCATTCTCAAGTTCTTCGAAAACGGGCTTGCCGTGCGCAAAGAAGCGCCGGTCAACTGGTGCCCGGATTGTCACACCGTGCTTGCCAACGAGCAGGTGGTTGACGGAAATTGCTGGCGCCATTTGGAAACTCGCGTCGAACAAAAGATGATGAGCCAGTGGTTCCTCAGTATTACGAAGTACGCAGATCCGCTCCTCGAGGACCTCGACAAATTGGTCGGATGGCCGGAGCGCGTGCGTGTCATGCAGCAAAATTGGATCGGCAAGTCCGAAGGTGCCGAGCTTGTCTTTACTGTAGAGAGCAAGCCCAATGTTCAGATTCCGGTTTTCACCACCAGACCTGACACCGTATTTGGTGTTGCCTGCATGGTGCTCGCACCGGAGCATCCGCTTGTCAAAGAGCTTACTGCGCCTGAGTGCAGAGATGCCGTTGAAAAATATGTGGATGAAGCAGCGCACAAAACAGAATTGGACAGATTGTCGACTGAAAAGAGCAAGACCGGCGTGCCGATTGGATCTTCGGTCATCAATCCTTTTAACGGCGACATCGTTCCGATCTGGGTGGCTGACTATGCGCTCGTGAATTATGGAACCGGAGCCGTCATGAATGTCCCGGCGCATGATGAGCGCGATTTCGAGTTTGCCAAAAAGTTCGACTTGCCGATCAAGCAAGTGATTTCGGAAGACGGAACCAAAGTCGATGAAATGAAAGCACCCTACACGGGCATAGGCATCATGGTTAATTCCGGCAGTTTTGACGGAATGAACAGCGATGAAGCCAAGAAAAAAATGATCGAGTGGGCTGCCGACAACAATTGCGGAAAGCCGCGTGTTCAGTACCGCTTGCGCGACTGGTTGATCAGCCGCCAGCGTTACTGGGGGTGTCCGATTCCTGTCATTCACTGCGAAAAATGCGGAGTGGTGACGGAGAAAGAAGAAAATCTCCCGGTCATTTTGCCGACTGAAGGAGTTGAGATCACCGGCGAAGGCGGTTCTCCGCTCAAGCGCATGGATGATTGGATCAATGTGAAGTGCCACAAGTGCGGCGGACCAGCCAGGCGCGAGACCGACACAATGGATACTTTCATTTGCTCCAGCTGGTATTTTTTGCGTTATCCGGATGCGATGAATCCCAAAGAAGCGTTCGCTAGAGACAAGGTTAATTACTGGATGCCGGTCGA
>JAYRNY010000277.1:0-7508 GCA_041911975.1 bacterium
CGGTTTTAAGCCGGGAGACATCCTCATCGCCATCGACGGAACTAACGTATCGGGCCAATCCGACACGATTTCGATGATCAAAGCCCACAAGAATCTGCCTATGAAAGTGACGGTTCGCCGCCCGGCAGAAGCTGCGTCTGAGGCTGCAAAAGACCAGCCGGAGCCCGATCCGCGCAAAGTAACCGAAGCCGAATATCTGGCGCAAGAAAACGCCATGCAGCTCGTCACTCTGAGCATGACGCCCAATGAAAAGGGCGCCATAGGACTGGAATTAGGCGAGAAATACCCGTACTACCGAAAAATCGACGGCAACCCTTTGGAAGTTGCCAGCTACGCCGGTTATAAGCTGTATGACCTGACCAAGAGCATGCTCGACGCTCTTGGCCAGATGGTTCAAGGACTGATTCAAGGACTGACCGGCAAGAAAGCCGCTGGCGGCGCTCCGTCTGTCGGCATTGGCGATTTGCACGGTGTTCTAGCCGTTGTAGTTTTCGGCGCTGACGTCGCTCAGCAGGATTGGACCAGGCTTTTCCTGTTCACAATCATGATCAGCATGGACCTTGCCATCATCAACCTTTTGCCCTGGCCGGCGCTCGATGGAGGGCACCTGGCCTTCATGTGCTACGAAGCCATTCGCGGCAAGCCCATGGAAGAGAAAGCCCAGGGCGAGATCGTCAAATGGGGCTTCATAAGCCTGATTGTGCTCATGGTCGTGATCATGGTAAACGACGTTAGCGCGCTTATGACCGGCAAACTCAGCTTCAAAGCAATGAAGGATAAAGCCAAAGAAGTGCGTCAGCAGCAAAGAGATGCTGCTCAGCAATCTGCAGATACACCCGCGCCAGGCGATGCAGCCGGCACACCAAAGACGGACGCTCCGGCGACAAGTGCTCCCGCACATTGAAATACATGAGAGGCTTAGACGAAAATGGCTCAATACGATTATCGCTGCAAAGGCTGCCGTGAAGTATTCACTGTCGAACGCTCGATGACGGCTGAAGCGACCGATTGTGCCTGCGACAAATGCGGTAGCACCGAAGTAACTCGCATCTGGAACGCCTTTATACGCTCCGGTGGTACCACCCCTGATGTCGGACAGGGAACCAGCAAGAGTGCCAAGTCCTCCGCAGGAGGCTGCGGCTCTTGCAGCAGTTCCTCCTGCGGAACCTGCCACTAGTTCACGCTTTCATCTTGCCAATTCTGATGTTTCATCTTACAGCCCTGAGGTTTGGTTCTCACTGAACTCTGGGTATCGTTAGAGAAACTCTCCTTTCCTCAAACGCGAAATGCAAGTAGACAGTTATTTCAGTGCCATTACGATTTTCACTCTGGGAGTGGCTCTTTCGGTTGTCGGGCTGATCTGGGTGCGCCAGAAGGTTCATATCGACTTGCTCATGGAGAACCACGAGGTCGGGGGCTACATGCTTTCAGTCGTCGGCACCATGTATGCGGTTTTGCTCGGTCTGGTCGTGGTTGACGCCATGACCAGGTTTCAAGAAGCTCGCTCTATAGTCGAGGCGGAAGCGAACAGCCTGGCCGACGTGTTCGTTTTGTCACACCGTTATCCCGAGGACAAGCAGAAAAAGATCGAAGCCTACTGCCTGGGTTACGTGACCGAAGTAGTTCAAGTCGAATGGAATCTCATGGGTGAAGGCAAAAAGAGCTTCAAAGCCAGAAAGCTGGTCTTTGATCTGATCCATGAAGTGATTGATTTTGAGCCGGTTACGGAAAGTCAGAAAGCAATTTACCCACTAGCTGTGCAGTCCGTCTGCAACCTCTGGGACAACCGGCGCGCCCGCACCAATATTTCTGATAACGGAATGCCTGTAGAGGAGTGGGTTGTACTTGTCCTTGGGGCAGGGGTTTGCAGCGCCTTTGCCTACTTCTTCGGGCTGAAAAACTTAAAAGCGCAAATAATCATGACAGCGCTCAGCTCGTCGCTGATTGCTTTGAACTTGTTTCTCGTTCTGATGTTCGGCTACCCATTTTCAGGCGACATGAAGATTAAGCCGGATGCTTTGTACGTCGACAAGCTGATCTTCGAGAGACTCCTGGGCATCAACAACGATTACCAGATGTAAGGGTCGGCTAGCTGCCTGCGCCCCGAATCGATTTATGCCGCGCCGCCTCTACGCCACTGTCACTTAGCAGGTCAATTCGCCTTTCAGCTCCATGTCGGCTGCTATGAGTTGCCTGAGCTCCAGCTCTTCTTCTTCTGAGATGGCAAATGATTCGGAATCATCAGGAAATTGTTTTGCTTTCACATCGCGAGCATAGTTGGCAATCGCATCCGTGCAGACTTCGGCAAGATTGGCATAGCGCCTGACGAAACGCGGCTGAAAGTCGGTGAATTTGCCGAGCAGATCGTCCGTCACTAATATCTGACCATCGCAACCGTTGCCGGCGCCTATACCGATGGTCGGTATTTTCATTTCTTCAGTTAAGATTGCTGCCACTGCCTTTGGTACCATCTCCAGGACCACGCTGAAAGCGCCGGCTTCTTCGAGCGCCTTGGCGTCACGAATGAGCTTGACCGCATCTTCTGCTGTTTTACCCTGAACCTTGGTGCCGCCCAGTCCGTGAATCGACTGAGGTGTGAAACCCAAATGCCCCATTACAGGTATGCCCATGCCTACGAGACGCTCGACGATTTCCAGGCTCAGCGCCGTGGCTCCTTCGAGCTTGACTGCATGCGCTTCTGCTTCTTTGATGAAACGCCCGGCATTGGTGATGGCCTGAGTGACCTCGACTTGATAGCTCATGAAGGGCAGGTCGGCAACAACAAGGGCCGTCTTCACGCCTCTGGTTACAGCGCGCGTGTGATGAAGCATCTCGTCCATCGTCACGGCGTGCGTGGTCCTGTGCCCGAGAGCGACCATAGCCAGACTGTCCCCGACGAGTATTACATCGACACCGGCGCGGTCTACTATCTGCGCGGTCGAATAATCGTAAGCAGTCAGGCAGACGATTTTGCGCCCCTCACCTTTGTATTTCAAAAGAGTGTGGGTGGAAACTTGCTTTGTTGAACCCTGAGCGTGTTTAGACATAATTGAGTTTGGAGGTGATCCGGTATCCCTTGACGAGCCTAATGATAACAGGCAGACCGGCTATTAAGGCACTGTAAGCCTTTTTAATGAGTAGTCCGGTTTTTCATTGGGCGCTGGAAAGGCTCAGTAGCCGCGCTTTTTGAATTGCAGCTCACGTTCACGCTGGCGAACATTGTCTTGCTGAATGTTCACTATATGGCGCGGATCCCAGGGATACTTGCCGTCCAGCTCGTGAAACTTTTGGTACATCATGCCTGCATCGGAGGCCAGACCCATTTTTTCCAGAATGATGCCGAGATTGAAAAAGGCGGCGCCGAAGGTCGGGCGCAGGAGTTGAGCCTGTTGGTACTTGGCCATGGCCCCGTTCAGATCACCGGAGATCTCCTGCAGCTCCCCTAAGTGCTGCACTGCCTCATAACGCTCCGGATCCATTTCCAGAATGCGCCCGAATGTGCGCTTGGCGCTTTCATAATCACCACCTTCGATCTCGAAGACGCCTCTTTTCACGAGCGCCTGCACTTCAGCCATGTCGTACATCGGCTGTTTCTTGCGCGCTCCGCTGCGCAGTGTTCTCTCGAGGTTTTTGATCTTAGTAAGAGTATTGATCCTGTCCACGCTGTTTTGCATGGCGGCCGCTTCTTTATAAGTGTCGACAGCTTCGATGCCCAGACCTTTTACTTCGCAGCAAGATGCTTTGTAGTACTTGAGTTTGTCCAGCTCAATAGCCGGATATTTTTTCGACTCGGCATAAACAGGCGTGATTTTTTCCGCTTCGCGCATGGCTAGAAGGCAGCGATCGACGTCGCCTCTGTAGTAGCGAACGCGGGCGAATTCATAGTTGGCGGCGGCAAATTTAGGATCGCACTGCAGGGCTTTTCTGTATTCGGTCTCGGCCATATCAAACTGAGAATTGCCGCAGTAAACGTTGCCCAGATAGTAGTGGATCATCGGATTTTGGGGGATGAGCTTTTCCGCTTCCTGCAACCTTTCCAGAGACTCGGAGATATCGCAAAGTCCGGAAGAATATTTCTGATACATGGCCAGACCCAGGTCTTGCAGCGCATCAAAATAGTTGGGATTGCATCTTATGGCGTCATTGAATTGCTCGATTGCGCTGTCCAGATCGCCTTTGTCTCTGAGCATCTCACCAAGGTGATAGTGTGCATCTGGATACTTGGGATTGATCTTGATCGTTTCCTCGAACATCTTTTCGGCATCGAATGTCTTGCCGGTCTTTCTCATGAAAAGACCATAGTTGTTGCGGCATTCGACATAGTTGTAATCGAGAGTGATGGCCGATCCGAACCACAGATTGGCATTGTAAGTGTCGCCTGCTTCTGCATAAGCAAGCGCCAGCATGTGGCAAACTTTCTTGTTGCCCGGGTCGTCATTCTGCGCCAATTTCAAGTAATTGACGGCTTGACCGAATTCGCCGATTTGAAAACACTGCATGCCCTTGGCGTAATTCGAAGAGGCCCGCCGTGTATTTACACCGGGCGAGTCCGGATTCATATATTCGCGCTGCGCCAGACCCCGGCTGCCTGAAAGAAACAGGGTTGAAACGGTCACCACTGAAAGCATGATGGCGACACGCCGCCTGAAACTTTGAGTTTTCGCGAACTTATCGAAGTTTTCGAAGTTTTCGAAGTTTTTGAACACGAGGGCGAACGATCAAACTCCATCCAAGAAGCCAAATCACATATTACAGTAAATGAAATTTGGTTGCCTTTAAGCGCTCCGGCTTCGGCTGCGCCTCACCCTCCGCGCGCATCCGCCACTCGCTGCGGACGCCTGCTCGGCGCCCTTCGCTCATTCGTCAGCAAGGCGTAATCTCTACAAATATTATCTGCCTTGTTGCTGCTGGTCGAGGATAGCTCTGCGCTGTTCTTCGGTAGCCATGAGTTCGGCCGTCATGCGGCTTTTCACTCTTTGCGACAGATTCATGTCTCGGTCGGGCAGCATGCCAGTGGTTGTGCCGGCAACTATCGGCGTGGCGTTGCGGGTTGCCCACCAGCGCATTTCGTTCTGGTGTCCGACCAGGTTGATGGCGCCGTTTTGGAACGAAGTGCGCAGATTCGAGACGCGAGCCTTCAGTGAAGGCAGGAGGTCTACCGGTCCTTTGCTGCCGATCAAAGAGTGGATGTGCGGGTCGCCGGAGTCCAGGTAGAGCTGTCTCATGTGGTCTGAGAACTCGCGCACGGTCTGGTGAGCCTTGGCTGGCTCCATGCCGCCCTTGATTAGTTTCAATTCCGCCGGCATGCCCGATCCGAATACTTGCGTAATCGTGTAGTCGTTGGTGAATTGCTTGGGATCCCCGACCAGGTCTTTGACGGTCTTGCCTTCGGCAATGGCTTTGGCCATCGCTTCGCCCAGTGCTTCCATCTTGGCGTAGTTGGCTTTGAGCGGCGGCAGGATGCTGGAGAAGGTCTTGCCTTCGAGCACCGTGAGCGGTGTTTCCATCTGCGCTTTGATCAATTCTGCCACTACATTGTCCATGGTGTCTCTGTCGATAACCACCTTTTGACCAGGCTTGTCCAGGTTGTAGAGCTCGTAATCGCCCTTTGTCGATCCTTCGCGTGACAGGCGCAGCAGAGATTTGGCTTGTGCTTCCAGGACCGGGTCGCCTTTGCCCAGATATTCGATAGTCTTGGCGCCGATCACCATTCTCAAGGCATCGATGGCGTGGACTTCGAAGCCCATCGGGTTGTCCGGCGAGGCCATCTTGCCGGGGCTGAAGACGTTGGAATTTTCCATCAAGCCGCCGTTCTTGCGTCCACCCATGAGCAGGCGGGCAAGGGCAACAGGCATGTTGATGCCTGTCCAGGCGGTACCGATGATATCGGATGTATTTTCGTCTCTTGTCGCGCGCAAGTAATTTTCGATCAAGCGGCCATTCGTCCACTTTTCTTTGTTGACGATAAGTTCTTTGGGCTTGCCGTCCTGGCCGATGATCGTGGCGACTTCGTTGTACTTGTCGCCGAGAGCTTTTTGCACTGCGTCTTTGAGAACAGTACCTTCACCGGCTTTGTCCAGGAATTTGGCGATAAGCCCGTTCCAGTCGTGACCGATTTCGTGACCGTAGACGCCTATCGATGAGGCGCGCTCGCCGAACATATTGAGCGGATACTTGACCAGGTCCGGTCCCCAGACAGTGACTTTTTCGCCAGTCTTGGGATCTTCGGTGATGATGCGGCGCATGGTGTACGGTCCGGCATTGACCATCTTGCCGTCGGGAGTTCTCACCAGGTCGGACGAAACAGCAAAGAGCGGTGGTGTTTTGCCTTGCAGGATGGTGAACGGATCTTTGATGCCCGCTTCCTTCATCGAGTCGACCAGGAATGAGAAGAATTCGTTGCCTACCAGGTTTAGCTGGCGAGCAAGGGCCTGTTCCGGTCCCAATCTTCCGGCTTGAGATTGCGTAGCCGCATCAGCGAAGAAACCGAAAAGGTCGGATACTTGCGCCACATCTTGCGGTGTTTTAACTTGATCGGACAACGCGAACATAGTGTTGGCTGCCGGCGTGTGCTCCGGTCCAAGCGGCATCCTTTCCGCATTTGGTACGACAGCGGTATAAACCTGACCGGTCTTTTCATTCTTGTATGCTTTGACGACGGTTACTTCCGGTGTGATTTCGGCGCGGTCTGCGGCGGTTACTTTCGCCATTTCTTTAAGGTTGCCGACATTGATTTCGCCGTCTACCGCAACTTGCTGCGGTGCCGTGTCGTACGGCTTTGTACCTGGTGCTTCGTGGGGCTCGGCGACTGCGCCTCCTTCGACTTTCTTGAACTGAGCGCCGCCTTCGCCCTGGTCGGCGATTTTGGACATGGCTTCATTTGTGGCCAGATACTGCTCGCGTGTCGATCTCAAACCAGCCAGAGCGGCGTCGAGTTTGGCATTGACCAGATCGGGCACATCGGGAATTTGTTCTGATGCTTTGATTTCTTCAGGGTTGATGCCTTTCTTGAGCAAGGCGAGCGTGCGGTCAAATCCGTGATACTCACCGTCGGCGCCCTTCAAGCCGTTGCGATAGAGCATGTGCGAGTCGACTGTTGAGGCGTGTTGGCGCTGTGCTTCTTCCATCAAAGCCAGCATCTTTTCTTTGGGAATATTGGCGAGCGGATTTTCTGATGTGGGCTCTTGCTTGGGCTTGAACTTGGAGGCCCATTGGTCCACTCTTTCTGTCGTGCGGTTCAAGAAGTTTCCGACTCTGCTCTTGTCGCTTGTCCAGAAGGTCTCGACTTTCTTGTCCCAGGCGGCGAACTTCGGTCCCAGTTCTTTGCTTTCGACGAACTTGGTCAGGCGTCCGGCGTAGCTGGACGCCGCTGCTTCGCCTTCGGCTGCCGGAGCGGCTTTGCTGAATCTGCCTACGATGCTGTCTGCTATGCCTCCCACTTTCCCGGCGACGGCACCAGGGTTTTCCAAAATTCTGCCGGTCAATTTTTCGGCCTTGATGCCGATGTA
>JAYRNY010000278.1:0-2646 GCA_041911975.1 bacterium
ACAGCTCCATCTCGTCCTGCAAATTCTCTTGCGTCATGTAGGGGCGCATTTCTGTGAAGCGACTAAACTCAACATCACCGAGCTTCTTCAGCCTATCCAACAGCGGCTTCACTTCCGGGTCGTCTTTGACCAGATCGCAGAGTGATTTGAACTGCCGCTCGGCCATGTTTCTGTACTGAAGGCCGAAATTGTGATCCTGCGACTTTCCGTAAAGCAGGTAGTTGCCCATATAACCGTAAGACACGACCCCCATACTCATCATGCGGTTGATGTATGTGGCGATTTCCGTCTGTTTGTGTTCATTTATAAGCGCCGCTTCTTGCTCGTTGATCACTTGTCCGATGCCGGTAAGCAGCATGGTTGCCAGAGTCAGAGGAACAATGACAAGCATCATCGCTTTTTTGAAAATGCCCGGTTTGAAGCGCCTTTCCTGCTCGATACGCTCAGGCGTTTGACCGGTCAATTCCAGCTTCATCAACTGCGTTAGTTCATGGATGTTGCCGTGATTGTCCTTTTCCAGAGAATCTACGCCTACGGCAGTAACTTCGGTAACATTAGCGGCCAGTTTTTCCAGGGTCAAAAGGTCGTTCACCAGCGCGATCAAGCGCTCGACATGTTCAATGCCTTGCGTGAGCAGCGGCTTGGCTTGCGGGTCCATCTTCTCGCCGTCCGATTTGTCGAGAACGGCCAGGGACAAGCTGACCGCGGAAAGCGGCGAGCGCATGTCGTGTGCCACCATCTCCATCAAATGTTTTCTGAACTGGGCGGCTTTATTGAGCTGCTCGGACGCCTTGTGCAGGATGGCATCGAGATATGCAAATTCGTCGTCGCCTAGAATCTCCTTTTCGAGCGGGACTCTCTTGGGCAGTTTGACTGCATTTTCAATGAGAATGGCCATCCGTTCTGTGATTTCGTGGTTGAAGAAAAACAGCAAGCCGATGGCCAGAACGAAGTTGGTAACCATGCCCCAGTAAACAATTCGTTTTGTCGTTTCTCGGTAGTTTTTTTCGTTCTCGATTGATTTTGTCAGGCGGTCTTGCTCGTCTTGCGAGATTGCGTAGAATCGCTTGTAATTTTCATACGCTGAAAAGACCAGGCTTCGCGCGCTGCGCAACTGGCGGAAAGGCTCTTCGGCCGACTCGCCGGGTATCCACGGGCGCAGCCACTTGAGCTTTTCCATCTCGGGCACTGCCAGCTCGTATACTTCACGCGCCGCGCGTTTTCTCTCCTCATCGTTGCCTGCCAGAGCAAGCAGCACTTTGAATTCGTCAAGGGCAATCTGCACGAAATGCTCGCCCTTTTCGCGTGACTTATCATCTCTGGATATAAGGTAGCGGCAGTAGTAGCCATACCCGACCGTGCCCGCCGCGATCAGGCGATTGGCATGAATGGTCTGCTCGAGGCTTGTACGCTGAGCGACGAGCGCCTCTTCGGCTTTAAGGCTCATCCAGCCGACGGTAAGCAAAAGAAATGTTTCAAGGACCAGCGGCACAAAAACCAGCATTAGACCCTTGGTGAATATCCGCCTTTTGAATTTGACGTTCGGGGTCGTAAAAACGGTTTCCGCCATATTTGAATTTAGCTCTCTGGCCTTCGTGTAAGATATTACTTCAAGCGACAAGAAATGCTTGACCAGTTGCTGGAAGTTACATGGCGAAAATACTCATCGTAGAAGATGATAGCGAACTTGCAAAGAGTATTGCCGACTGGCTTACTCTCGAGAATCACACCGTCGAGCACGCCGAGACAGGTGAAGATGGTTTGCAGCTGGTCAATGGATATCAATACGATCTATTGATTTTGGATTGGCAACTGCCTGGTATGTCCGGTGTGGACGTTTGCAAGCAATACCGGCGCAACGGCGGCGAGATGCCGGTGCTCTTCTTGACCGGCAAATCCGGGGCCGATGCCATCGAGACCGGGCTAGACGCCGGAGCCGATGACTATCTGGTCAAACCCTTCCAAGTCCGAGAGTTGTCCGCCCGCATCAGGTCGCTTATGCGCCGCCCGAAGGGGCTCTTGCCGACCAAGCTGAAGGTGGATTACCTTTCTGTGGAGCTGGAAACGCGCACGGCAATTGTCAATAACGACCGGGTCGTGCTGTCACCTAAAGAATTCGCCCTGCTCGAGTTTCTTTTCCGCCATCCCAATCGCTGCTACGGCGCTAAAGCATTATTGGAAGCTATCTGGCCGTCCGAAACCGAAAGCTCGGAAGATACTGTGCGCACAATCATGAAAAACTTGCGCCGCAAGATTACTCCTGCCGGTTCTGAATGCGTGATAAAAACGGTCCAGGGCTCCGGATATATTATTGAACAGTCCGTCACGACCGAGTCCTGAAATCTGGCGCCTGGCGCATTTTTTGATTGTTATGCGCGAGCCAAAATCATTCACGTTTAATTCACGTGAGGCAAATTACTATCATGTCATCGAGAACGTCAACCCGACATCATTGACGCATCGACAAAAGGCGTAAGCAGGTTCACCATCCTCCTGCCCGCGTCCCATAAACCAATCGGAATGCAAGTTGTGGTCTGCCCCACAACTGTGCTGCGGGAGCTCGCAAACCGATAATCACGCGCATTGTTTTGCGAGCCTCGATTGGTTTGGTCCACTACAACTTTATAAGCTTTGCCTTGCGGCTAA
>JAYRNY010000279.1:0-5628 GCA_041911975.1 bacterium
AAGAAGAAACAGCTTAATTTGAAGGCTTAGCTTAGTCAGTCCGGAGCATATTCCGACTTTATTTCTGGAGCTACTGAATAGGTAAAAAAATAGCCGATCTACAAAGATGGATTTTGCAGCGCTGACAACACGTATTGCGCCCAGGGAAAAAGTAGCGAAGATAGCCAGAGCAAAACCTCAGGACTGGGTGGCGAAACTATTGTCAGGCACAACATGGATTCCATGGTTGGAACCGTGCTTGCCAATCGCTATGAACTGAAATCATTTATCGGACAGGGCGGCATGAGCGTTGTCTACAAAGGCACCGACAAGCAGCTGGGAAAAACTGTCGCAGTAAAACTGCTGCTACCGCATTTGGTGAACGATCCAATCACCTATGCCCGGTTTCAACAAGAAGCACGTGCAGCCAGCAGTCTTTCGCACGCAAACATAGTTACTATTTACGATTTTGGAGCCGGGGAAAATGACGAACCGTACATCGTCATGGACTACCTCGACGGTACGCCTTTGAATGAGGCGATCAAGATGCTGCGCGGTTTGGCACTGGAGCGATCCGTGGCGATTTTCGTGCAGATAGCCGACGCTCTTCAATGCGCGCACTCAAATAATGTCTTGCATCGAGATTTGAAACCGAGCAACGTGCTTCTTATTCACCAGGGTCCGACGCTGGATATTGTGAAACTCGTGGACTTTGGCATAGCCAAACTGATAACGCCGGAAGGCGGCGAATCGCTGCATTTGACAAAGACCGGCGAGGTTTTCGGCAGCCCTTTCTACATGAGCCCCGAGCAATGCCGTGGGGAGAAGGTGGATGCTCGCTCGGATGTGTATTCCATGGGATGCCTGATGTACGAAGTCATTGTCGGCAAGCCCCCGATTGTCGGCGCCAACTTGATGGAAACACTCCTCAAGCAACTGAGCGAAGTTCCGGCATCGTTCTCTTTGGCATGCCCGGATTCAAAAATACCCGAGCGCCTGGAAGCGATTGTTTTCAAAGCCTTTGCCAAAGACCCGGCCATGCGCCATCAAAGCATGGCTGAACTGGCAAAAGACTTGCACGAATTCCTCGATCAGATGGAAGCCGGCTGGATAACGAATGCAAAGCTGAAACTGGAACTTTTACGCTTGAAGATCGCGCCATTCGTTGGCCGCGAAAGAAAGCTTCTTTTGGTGGCAGTGAGTCTGGCTGCATTAATCGGATTGATTTCCGCCCAGTATTTGAGCATCTATTTCAAAGACGTAAGAGAACCTCCACCCGGTGCAGCTTCGGCATGGTCAGTAATAGACAAGCCACCGGCGGAAAAGTCGAATTACGCCACGTATCTTGGAATGATGCTGCGTAATTTGCGAACTTACGAGTCCGAAGGACTCTCTTCGCCTCGATACATCGATGGTGAGCAAAAGCTTGCCAAACTCTATGAAGTCAACGGACATTACCGAGAAGCAGTAACTTTGCGCAAGCGCGTATTTGAGTCGACACTAGCCACCGACGGCGACAAAAGCGACGATAGTCGCGAAGCGCAGTGGCATTATGCACAGGTCCTCGGCAAAGCAGGAAATTGGTCCGATTCGGTGGCTGTTTACAGCGATCTGTATCGCAAAATAGATAGTGATCCCGACATAGATGACCCAAACAGCATGGGAAAACCTCAGAATCCACTCCAGGCGCTGTACACCGACGTGGGCGAAGAGTTGGGCAATGCTCTGTACGCCAGTGGACAGTATGAAGCAGCCGCAGCCAAGTATGAAAGGGTGCTTTCTGAGTACAAGAAGTTCAAAGAGACCAGAAGTGCTCGAACTAAGCGACGTGCCACACTTTTGTGCCGACTCGCAGACTGCTATCGCCTTGGCGACAAGTACCAAAATGCGGAAAAAGCTTACGAAGCCGCTATGAAGATCTGGAGTGAAAGCGACAAAGACACGTCGCAACTGACTGCCACCACTCGCCTTCTCGGCTTTGTCCACTTTCAGCAAGGACACTACAAACAGGCCCGCTATCTCTATGAAGAAGCTCTGAAGAAAATGGAATCCGAGCTGGGTGAATCAGACCCGGACACCATAGCCGCGCTGCGCGAATACTCCCAGTTGATGTGGAAGAAAGGCAACTATTTCACTTCAGTGCTCACAGATCTGCGCGTCAAAGAACTGCAGTCCAGGCGCCACAGAACATCATAGAAGCGCTCCAGGCTCTGCTGCGCCTCGCCCTTCGCTCGCTCGTCAGTGTTTTAGATCTTAGAGATTTCCTCTTTCGGCTTGATCGCGTTCGATCGATTCGAAGAGTGCTTTGAAATTGCCCTTGCCAAAACCCTTGGCGCCTTTTCTCTGAATCACTTCAAAGAAAAGCGTCGGTCTGTCTTGCACCGGCTTGGTGAAGATCTGCAAGAGGTAACCTTCCGATTCGCGATCTACAAGAATGTGCAGCTTAGCCAATTCTTCGATGTCTTCGTCAATCTTGCCGACGCGCTCAGGCAGCGCATCATAATAGGTGCGGGGCACTTTGAGAAACTCGATGCCGCGCTTTTGCAATTCGCCGACAGTCTTGATAATGTCGCGAGTGACAATAGCAATGTGCTGTACGCCCGGCGCCGTGTAGTAGTCGAGATATTCCTGAATTTGAGAACGTCTGACCCCTTCGGACGGCTCATTGATCGGCATCTTGATTGAGCCGGACTTGTTAGCCATGACTTTGGAGACCAGCGCGGAATATTGGGTGCTGATATCTCCTTTGTCGAAATATTGATAGACGTAGAAGCCGAATACTTTCTGATAGAACTCGACCCAGTGCTCCATGCGACCTACTTCCACGTTGCCGACCACGTGGTCGACTGAAACCAGGCCGACTTTCTTTTCATTTTGATTGTCAATGAATTTCCTGTCGACGGTTTTGAATCCAGGAGCAAAACCTTTGTAGTCCTTGCGCTCTACAAATGTGTGAAGCGTTTCGCCGTATGTATAAACGGATGCCGAAACGAACTTTCCATTTTCGTCTTCGACAATTTCCGGTTCCTTTACGCTCTTAGCACCGCGGGCGATGGCAGTTTCATAAGCTTTTTTGCAGTCACGCACTCTAAAACCGATCGTTTTCACGCCGTCACCGTGCTTGTGCACATGCTCGGCCACATCATGATCGTTTTTCAAAGACCCGGTGAGAACAAGATAAACATGGTCCTGCTTCAAAACATAGGAGACCTGATCGCGCCTGCCCGTTTCCAGTCCGCTGTATCCAACCAGGTCAAAACCGAATCCGCGCTCATAGTAATAAGCGGCTTGCAGCGCGTTGCCTACGTAAAACTCGATGAAATCAAAACCGTCGATGGCAATTTCTTCAACCGACGGCGCTTCCAGCAGGTCCTTTTCCTTGAGCATCACCAACACCTCAAATGCGAATTGCCACACACCGTGGCAGTGTGGAGTCCCGGGCGCTACTTGCCCAAAAGCTTTTTGGCACCCGCATTGGCAGGCTCCACTTCTAGGACTTCATTGAGAACCCTGGTGCCTTCTCGTACTTTTTCAGGCTCTTGGGTTTTCATCAGCGCCCCACACAATATAACCGTTTCTTCAAGAAGTTGATGTCCTTCTTTAGAATGAGTGTCCTGCGCAATTACACAACGAGCCAGACCCAGCTTCGCATCCGGTAGGTCACTGTAGGTCTTTAAAAGTTTGCGATAAATCACCTCGGCATCCTTGTACTTTTTCATCCGAAGCAAAGCCTGAGCCAGTTTGAATTGGCGTATTGAACTGTACTCGGAGTTGTCGAGGGCCTCGCGATAACACTTGATTGCTTCCTCACCTCTGCCCAGTTGTTCGAGCACCTGACCTTTCATGAACTTGACGGTTGAAAATTTCGGATAGCGCTTTTCCAGATCGTCCAGCTGCGCAATGGCGCCCTTTCCGTCACCTTTGAGCGCTTTGCGCCAGGCCTCCAGACATTCTTTAGAGATAACGCCTTCAGCAGCCATGTCCACGTCCACTTTGACACCAGCCGCGCTAGCTTCGGGATTTGTCACTCTTGGCGAATATTCGCCGTTCGGCTCTTTGGCCGCCTTCAAGTCCGCCAGCTTTGTCGGGTCAGCCTTTATGCTCGAAGAACATGCACAAACCATGCAAATGCACAGACCGGCTTGAATCACCAGCAAAGATTTCGTCTGCAAATTCATAGATTTAGCCTAAGGAAGCAACGGCGCGTGCCCGACCCCGGGCATGACCTTTGGCTCCTTTATTTTAGAGGCATGCAGGTTGCGTCTCAAGCTCGCTTCCGGAAGAGGCGGTGGCACAACTTCCATTTCTTCTTCTTCACCCCTTGCTTTCTCCATTGTCTGCATGTCTTTGGCTTTGCCTAGAAGCACTCGAATACGGGAGTTTACTTTGGCAACATGCGGTTCTGGAATAGCGTTCTGATAGAGCAAATCGACCAGCGTACGGGCGGCATGGTAGTACTCTTTGCGCTGTTCCAAAAGCTCTGAAAGAGCAACACGCAAAAGCAAGTCTCTGGGCTTTTCTTCCTTGAGCTTGTTGAGGCGCTCGATGGCGGCTTCTACAGTCGCTGAATCCGGATTGGAATAAGCCATCTGGTGATAAGCGACGTAATAGGCTGGATTCAGTTCGGTCGCTGCGGCGTACTCTTTGACCGCATCCTTGTTGGCGCCGGCGCGCTTGTAGAGCTCAGCCAGAGCAAAGTGCGCTTTGAAATCTTTGGGAGCCGCCGCCAGATTGTCTTTAGCCAGCTTGAACTCGGCTTCGGTAGGCGGGAGTTTGGCTGGTTCGGCGGCATAAGAAGGCGCAGCGAAAAAGCCGAGCGAAAGCAGCAAAGTCACAGCCAGAGCGCTCTTTTGAAGTGCTATCGGAGCTTTGCTCTGGCGTCCCATCGAAAGGTCGCTTTCGTTTTTAAACATGCGCAATGCCAACCGGGTTCCGAATTTTTGGGCTAGTTCCTTATCAGAGCTTAGCCCATTGCCGGGGCTTTCGCCCAAGAGGCGTTATAGTCGCCTGGCCCGGGTTGATTTGTCAACAGTTCTACGACTTACCTTTGCGAATACTCAGCATGAAGTGCCCTTCTTGGGCTTGCGCCTTGTCTTCGACCCGGTGACCGTCCTGCTCGACACTGGAATAGACGCTTTCCACCGGTTCGCCCCCATCCAGCAAAACCCTGACCAGGTCGCCTTCTTGAATCTTGTCAAGAAACAGCCTGGTTTTGACGAAATTCATCGGGCAAGCAACGCCGCGCAAATCGAGATCAAATTCAGCCACTTGGTAAAAACTCCATTATCGCCTGCCTGCCAAGGCTTTACAGGCTGAGCTCCAAGCAGCCACTGGCGGTATAACAAAACTCTAAAGCACTAGGGCTGGGAAAAACACTGGTCCGGATAACAGCCCTGTCTGTCCGGACAATCCTCAACCGCTTCGTAACGCCGCCACTGCTTGAGAAAGCAGTCGCGGCTTTGAGCGTATCCTTTAAGAGTGAGAAGAACTTCAACTGCCTGCCTGTCACTTTCCTTTCCCAAACAGACAAGGCAGAACATTTCGTCCGAGTTACCCACGGTCAGGTTCATCACCTGTTTGCGCAAACACAGCGCCTGCTTGCAATTGGAGCAAAATGCCGGCATTGCGCTTAAATCGGATTCGGTTTTA
>JAYRNY010000280.1:0-3734 GCA_041911975.1 bacterium
GCCTTATATGATGACGGCTCGATACCGAGGGCGACGACTTCACAGCGCCGAACCGGTCGGCCGGCATAGGAAGTAACTTGTCCGCTCAAGATACAACCTGTCGTCAGATTGATATTGCAGCTGGTATTGCTCATTACACGAGCTTCGGTGATCGTCTGTTTGAGAAATCTGGTTGTGGGATCCGGGCTTACTTCCAGGCGATAGAGCCCGGATCTGACTGCGAAGCTGAACTCGCCACGCGTGCCGGTGCGCTGCTCGAACATGGGAGCCTCGCCGCCATTGCCGTTCGCCGAGCTTTGCTGATAAACGTCATAGACGTGCACCAGAACGTTTTGCACCGGCAAACCCTGATGGCGTATGTTTCCAGCCAGATTGAATGTCACCTCAGAGGATGTCAAGAGAACCTCATTTTGTGCATGAACTCTCACCCGCAGCAAGATTTTACTCTCTAGAGGCGATAATTCATACCTAAAGAGCGGCAGCAGTGCCCAAATCTATGCCACTGATAGCACTGCGATGGCGTTCGAGTATCAAGCGCATATCGCCGGACAGACCCGAGAGGGAAACCGCTCAAGCCTCAGCACTGCTGAGATAGCTGTCCTCGACGTATGTATAGTCGTAATGCTGAAGGGTTTCCTTTACGGCTGCCAAAGACCCGGAGATGACTATAAACTCATCATCCTCCTTAGCCGTTCTGGCCACATCCAGCGCCGATGCAATAGTCGGAAAGGCCTTCCCGTTGGCGCCAATCAAAGTCAGGCAATGCAACAGAAACTCCTTGCTGTGACTGGACCTGCGCCCTTGCGCCTCAGCCACGAAGACTCTTTCACCTTTGCGGACCAAATTGCCGAGCAACTGTCTTACGTCTTTTGTTTCAAAACAAGAAATGACAAATAGAGGCTTCAGCCCCGGATAATTCTGATCGAGATAATTTCGCAAGGCCGCCGCACCGGCGGGGTTATGAGCTCCGTCCAGGAGCAATTCCTTGTCCGGTAGGTATTGCAGGCGGCCGGGCCAACGTACATTTTCCAGCCCAATCGTTAACGTTTCGATATCACCCTGGTAAATCACATCAATTAAATCCTGCGGGCTGGGCGGTGTTTTTCCCAGAGAAATCTCAGCACTCGATCCATCCTCTTCCAATTCCACATCGCGATCGACGATAAGGAATTTGGCAGTGGCCAAAAGAGCCAACATGCCATTTTGCAATTGGTGATTTCCTTTGAGCGAAAGATTTTCCTTGAGCAGGCTCAATATTGGTGCTGCCGTGCACATTGCTTCTCGTTTGCCGTTGATATACAGAGCAATTTGATTGCCAGCAGTCAGTGCGTACACCGGGCACATTTTTTCGCGTGCCACACGCAAAACCTCTTCCAGAGCAGCATCCTGGCATGCCGTTACAACTGAAATTCCCGGCTCGATAATTCCTGCTTTTTCAAATGCAATTTTCTCGACGGTATCACCAAGCAAATGCGTATGGTCGAGACTGACATTTGTAATCACAGTCACATACGGATTCGTCCGCACGGTGGTAGCATCAAACCGTCCACCCAAGCCGACTTCCATAACCGCGACATTCACTTTGCACTCGGAAAAATACAAAAATGCGATGGCAGTGAGAAACTCGAACCATGTGAGCGCGCCTTGATCTTTGTTGTCCAGACCGAATCTTTCGGACATGGCGCGCACTTTCGTGGACAACCGGGCGAAATCTTCATCGCTGATCGGTTTTCCATCGACGTGAAAACGCTCATTCCAGCGCAAAAGATGCGGTCCGGTAAAACGCCCGACCTTGTATCCTTTGCTGCGCAAAACGCTGTCCGTAATTGCAGCAGTGGAGCCTTTGCCGTTGGTACCGCCGATGTGAATGCAGGGAACATCACATTCTTTCGGAAGCAATTCCATGAACCGGCGCATGCGATCCAGGGTCGGGCGTGTCAGTGTCGGCGCCAGACTCTCCAGATAGGTTTTTGCTTCCAGGTAATTCATCGGACTTGGACAAGTCTCGTTATTCGACAGTGGAAGGATGGGGCCTAACACCTGGTCGTCGGAGTCTTTAGAAACCGGTGGTTTCCGTCCAGGCGCGGGCGGGAAATTATAACCATAAATCAGACGGCAAATGGGATGATGCTATTCTCAAACAGGCTTTTGGCAATGAGGACGACTTGTGGCGCTATTTACACGGGAACACACATTCAAGACCGACAGGCTCTACGAAGGTCACATCATCAATTTGCGCATCGACCATCTGCGCAATCCTGAAGGCAAAGAAGTAATCCGCGAGCTTGTCGAGCACAACGGCGGCGTCACCATCTGCTGCAGACCGGATGAAGACTCGGTTGTGCTGATAAAGCAATATCGCCATTCAGTCGACGAAGTACTTTATGAGTTGCCGGCAGGACGCATTGAGAAAGGCGAAGATCATTTGGCTGCGGCAAAACGTGAACTGACGGAAGAAACCGGCTACACGGCAAAGAACTGGCGTGAACTGGTGCGCATTTTCACAGCCCCCGGCTTTTGCAACGAGATGCTTTACATGTATGAGGCCACCGATGTCACGCTCCACAGCCAATCTCTTGACGACGATGAAGAGGTGGAAGTAATTGTCATGTCCCTTGACGATGCGTGGCAGCTCGTCGTTGATGGAAAAATGCGGGACGCTAAAACAGTCGCCGGGTTAGGGCTTTTATGCGCCGGCAAAAAGCGGCAACGTGAACACAAATGAAAGAGCGCTAACTAATTCGAAAGTCCCAAGGTCCGTTACTCACGCCAATTCGTGCAATTAATTTCGTCAGCAGCTTGGTATACTAAGGCGAAAATTTACGCATCGCAATTCGCGATTCAGTTGGTCGAAGAGCCTTAGCACAGGCCAAGAGGTAGCAATGACACCGAAAAAAGTTGAAAAGAATGACGGTCCGAATCTCCCGCTCAACGCATGTTTTATCATGGCAATAGCAGCGGCTGTTATTGTCGGAGCCAGCTTTGAGGTGATCAAGTTCTATCCGTTGCCCGTCAGCGTCGATCCGTACTTCGACGGCATCACAGGCGGTTGGTGGGGACTCGTTGTCGGAGCCGTTACCGGTCTGGTGCTCGGCTATTTGACTGACGACAAGTATTTCGAGTCCAAGTAAACGTTCGACGCGCTCACCTGCCCAGCGGTTTCAGACCTTCGGTGATAACGCCGGCGAGCTTGCGATGACCGCTTGGAGAGAAGTGCGCACGATAATAAAGCGGGCTGCGTTGCATGGGTGCCAGGCAGGGAAACTGTGCATTTGCATCTATGACTGTGAAGCCTTCTTGCTTTCCAAGTTTCTTGAGTGCTTCGATCTCGCGGAAATAGAAAACCATATTGTCCACGGTTGGAAGCGTGACAATGACGAGCTTTGAACCTGCATTGCGGCAGGACTGATTGAGCATGCGAAAAATACGTCCGGCGAGATTTACTTCTGATTTTGCCGCGTCGTGCAATACCTTATAATCGCTGCTCCCTTTGACGCTCCAATTCCAAATATCGTCATGTGAGACTTGCTTGTCGAGCATACTAGTCTCGTCGCACACAGACTTTCTTACCGACTGCCAGTCGCCGAATCGAGCGAATGCAGATTGCTGCATCTTGCCTTCGCCCACTTTATTCTGGAAAAGTGGTGCAACGGGCGCAACAATCTTATTGAACAAAGTCATGTACCATTTGCTGCTGTTGCGCAACATGAAATCATCAGCAAGCAAGGCCTGGA
>JAYRNY010000281.1:0-4770 GCA_041911975.1 bacterium
CGACGCATGCAGCACCTGCAGGCAACATCCAGGCCCTGTCCAGCAAAGGCAAAGCCAGCATGACGGGAGGTTTGAGACCAGCTCAATTGCCTGCTCTTCTTCAATCGATCACGCTGGGAAACATGACTGGCAACCTCGAAATTGTAGCTCCTAGTGACACTGCCGAGCTCTATTTCCAGGAGGGAAAACTTTATCACTGCGCTGTGAAAGGCCTGGAGGGCGACGGCGCCGTCGTAGAGATAGCCGCCTGGGAAGCCGGTAATTATGCCTTCTATCCTGATAAAACAATCGAAAAAATGACCGTCCGAAATAGGCTGGACAATTTGCTCATGGAAGGCATGACTCTTGTCGATCACACAAGGAGTCTTACTGAAGCCGGCATGACCATGGAGTCGTATGTGATTCGCCTGGTTCCTGGGATCACCGAACATCAATTCGAGCAAATGGTGGCACAGGGAATTCCTGCTGATTTGAACTTCCAGAAACAGCTCTACCAGGCAGTTGACGACAAAACTCAGATGGTTGAGATTTTGCGCCGCTTCCCATTCCCCAAGCGCTTTTGGATACCGACGATTTTCAATTTGATGCAGTGCAAGCTGATCAGGTTTACCGACGAGACGCCGGAAGGTGCCGTTCCTGCGCAGCTTCAGGCTTCTGCCGTTCCCGGAGTCGAGCCCTTGCAAGTTGACTGGCAGCAAGTTCGCTCGTTAGAAAAGAGTCTCACCCGCTCAGACACAGGAATTTATTCATATCCTGCGCTGCTGCTCTTCCTGGAAAAAGAGTTTGCGAGAAACGAGCGTTTTCACCGCCCCTTTTCTCTCATCGTCATCGAGGGCGGAGTCTTGAAGGGAGACAAGATGCAACCATTGGGCGCTGAGCTAATGAAGGCTCTGGCGGCGCGCATCGAGAAGCTGAAGAGAAAAACTGATACTATCACGCACTTCGAGATGTTCAGCATGGCAATCTTATTGCCAGAAACTATGTCAGCTTCTGCAAAAGGCTTTCTGAGCACTCTCAACGAGGCGATCTACAAGGGCGAGATCATGCCCGGTGTACCGAACGAATCGATAAAGCTGGTTTTCGGCGTCGCGGGAATTCCAGACGAATGCACGAGCCTCGAGATGCTGCTCGCTCTCGCCAAGCCCAGAGGGTAATGGCCTCCACAAATCCGGGGACTTCCAGCAGACGAGCGCAGGTCGACTGCGGACTGTGCGGCGCGGCCAAGATTAGAGCAAAAGGCTGGAGTCTTGCGAGAGGTCGAAGAGCTCGCAGCGCTTACAAACGAATCAGGCTCGCGACCTCGCTGAGTTCGCGCGTTTATGAACCCTCGCTAATCTGCGCTATCTGTTCGGCACCCAACGGTTTTCCCCCCTGTGTCTGGGCATTTTCGAGCTTCTTGATCTCCGGGACTTTCCAAAATCAAAAAGTCAGTGATTCTTAACTGGCAGAGATCAGGAACTGAGCCTAAAAAAGCGAGTTGTAAAGAGATTGCAAGATTAGGTTCAAAGAGTACCAAATCATGAAGTTAATAGGTCCAGAAAGCGCGCGGGTGTAGGACAAAGACATTCTCTTCTAACTCATTTCAAAAGCGGTTCTACCACCTCATTTCACCTCCAAACCATGAACTCAGCATCTATGCCCCGAACGATTCGTTCGACGGGACAAACCTGCGTTTCTGAATCGGAGAAAAAGACTCAAATGTTGTGGAGAAATGCCGCCAAAGGAGAAGACTCGCGCTGCTAAATCAGCGTCGAGCCGACTTTTGTTTGTCAATCCATCAACCCCCAAACGACGCTGAACTTCGAGAAAAGGAGGCGACTATGACGTGCATACCAGCACTGCTTGTGCGTTGGTTTGAACTGACTCGCTCAGCTCGATTACGCGCACGAGAAGACGGCACGCTCGTTGTCGTCGACATGCAGAAGTTCTTCGTGAAGGACTGCATGAATCCCAACCTCGTCGTGAACGTCCTGTGGGAAGTGCTCATGGCATTGCTGAAGGGCTGGGCGATCGTCCTGCTCGAATGCGAGCCATGGCGCAACGGCAAGACGATTACGCCGGTGGCACTGCTCTCGGGCAGTGGTGGTCACGCGCACATGCGACGAAGGTCCAAGGACAGCGAAGACGGTTCTGAGGAAGTCATCGATGCCTGCCTTAACGGCGGGTTCTCGCTGACCAACTTCCGGGTCGTCGGCGTCTACTCGGATTGCTGCGTCGAGCAAACGGCTGTCTCTCTGGTTGAAAAGCTGGAGGGCGCCCATGTGCACGTGGTGAAACGCGCCTGTTCAACCAACTTCGAAGAGGAGACTGGTTGGGAGGTGTTTCGCAAACGGGCTCGTCTGAAGGTGGCGTGATGTCCTGAACGGACTCGCGCCCCACCCCATCTTAAGGGCGACGAGTTCGTCAAGCAGAATCGGCTCACAAGGCTGACGGTAGTTTAGGAGGACATCATGTACTCACGTCATCTAATCATCGAACAGGGTGGCACGCGCGCGCTTGTCACCGGACTGGGAGCGACGCTGGCGCTCAAGGCAGCCGGCCTGAAAAACTGGAGCACGATTGGCGGTGTAAGCGGCGGGTCCATCCCGGCGATTTTCAAGGCCGCCAGTCTGAATCCGCTCCATGCCCTCGAGGGCATTCTGGCATGCGATTTCAGCAAACTGTTTGAGCCGTCGTCCAAGACGGCTACCGACCCTGCCGCGCAGTTCGCTGCAGTGAGGCAAGGCGATCGGGTGCCTGCGCACAAGTGGGTTGCCCGCATGCTGCGCAAGGGGATGATGCACACCGACAAACTCGGTGAGCTCATCGAAGAAAACGTAAAGGTCTGGCCGGAATCGTTCTGGACCATGGCGTCGAGTGAAGACTCGCACGTCCTGTTCACGAGCGAGCGCGTGATCGAGTACGGCTTCGACGGCAGCGTCACTGTGCTGCAAGAAGGGCCGGCGCCGATCTCTCTGGCAATTCGTGCGACCTGTGCGGTGCCCGGGCTCTTGGAAGCGGTCGAATTCCACGGACGCTATCTCTTCGATGGCGCGCTCAGCCCGTACGGCGACAATCCCGTCGCCTTCGCGCGCAAGCATCTTCTCGGCGAGGAAGGGCTGATCGTCAGCTGCTGCTCGTCCGGGAAGGACTCGCGGAAGAACGACATGCTGCTCAACATCGGACGTTGGCTGCTCTGCCCTATGGCAGCCAAAGTGACGACCGGTGACCGTGTCGCCGACATCCACATCAAGCCGCATGTTCCCCAGCTCAATGCGCTCCGGTTCAAGATGACCGAATTGCAGAAACAGCTCGGGATCCTGGCCGGTTTCAATGCCACGGTCATGGCGCTCACCAAGCACAACAGCCTGTTCCAGGAGGGCGTCAGAAACCTCACGTGTGCAACGGACTACGCCACCTTGCTGCATTGCGTACAAAGAATCGCCAGCTGACGTGCTAAGGGCGGCACTTACCAGTACCGGTGGACCAAGTTTTGCGGCCCACCGGGTGTCTGATTCAGGTTGAAAAAACTGAGCCTAGAGGGAAGCGAATTCGTTCGCCCGATTCAGGCAAGGCACTTTCCAACTAAGTGTTTTTGTTTCACTAACCGCGGAGAGCTTTGATTGTCGAAGCAATCCGCATTCGCTGGCGCGCTCGAAATAACGGCGGGCGCGCCGGCCACTGAGCGGTTAAATCCGCAGAAGGAGATCGTTATGCGTTGCGATTCGTATCATGGTCTGAGCCGTCGTGGCCGCAAGATCATCCACCGCACCACTGCCGGTGTCATCGAAGGAACGGTCACGTACCCCGATGGCCGCCAGGTCGCTTTCCGCCAGGAAGGCGTTCCGTCGGTGGTCAAGATCGAGGTGATCGGCACCATCCAGGGCAACTACGTCGACAAGGTCTGGGAGCTGCACCGCTACACGCTGCGCAACGGCCAGGTCCTCGAGGAGTTCGTGCAGGAGAACATCCTGTGCGGCGGCCCGAACTTCTACATCGCGCTGCGTTACAAGAACGGCCGAGTGCTGAAGTCGAGCCTCTGGTCGAAGAAGGAGATCGGGCTCTAAGACCCGAACACGGGCAGAGGTCGTTCCAATTCGGCTAGCCGGACGGGACGATCTCTGCCTGTTCTGTGTTTCCCCCGTGGCGATTCGAGAATGGTCTCGATGCCGCTTCCAGAGGAGTGACTGCAATGCCTTTGTTTCGCGAGTTGGACGACCACCGGACCAAGTCCGGCAAGTTCCAGTTCATCGTCGTTGCCGAACGGGAAGGAGTGGACTCCTACCTGCTCGACGACGGCCGTGAATGGCCGACCGACGAGCTCCCCGAAGAGCCGGATGAGGACTGGCAGCAGGACTGCGCCCAGCCCGTGTTCGCCGCCTTCGAGGACGACTACGCCAGGGGCTATCCGAAGACGTTCAAGCGTCTGGAGGTAGCCGAGCGGATCGCCGATGCCCACGAGGGCGCTCGCGTGGTCCTCTGGTCCCACCCCGAATTCGGCACCGAGGACTGCTTGTCCAAGGTCTGATTTCGGGCGCTGCGAGGGCAAAGCACGATGCTTTGCCCTCTGGCACATTTGCGACAGGCAGCAAGTGGTGCCGTTTTCGTCCGAGGTAACAAATCTGCAGAGCATCGTTCATATTTTTCGAATTCCAGGGGTCTTTTAACTTTGCAGCACCGTGATTATTTCTTGAGGCTGGGCATACTATATATTACAGTGGACTACCCCAAAACGACAAACGGTAGGAGGTCTGAGATGACATACAAGGAACTTTCTTTGCTGGATTTTCA
>JAYRNY010000282.1:0-10291 GCA_041911975.1 bacterium
ATGTTATTGATGTTCCTCCGCATTTTCGGAAGCCTGGGAGGATATGGATAAAGTGTAATCGTGCTTGCCGCTCGCACCTGATGCGGCACTGAAATCCGCACCCTCAGTTGGGCTTCGCCTTCGGGCAGCATGGAAGACTCATCTTGACTACCGTCATCCTCTGCGCTATCTTGCGGATTTTCAAGCGGCGACTCCGTTTGCTTCACAGAAGAAGATTGTTGGTCGGCGTCCCTTTCAGGAGCCGGAGTGGAAGTTCGAGTCGCAGCGGTCGGTCTGGTAATCTCACCAATTGTTTTACCTGCGTTCTTCTGTACTGAAACAGAAGCAACGGCACCGCTTCTCTTTTCGGCTGTGCCGCCCTGGGCCAGCGCTGTCGGCAGAATAACCAGCCCCAGCACAAGCACCTGGATAATTGTGAAAACCCGCCAGTTGGGGATGTTTGAATATTTCAACAAAAAAATTCCTTGCTCCGTCAAGATAGGCAGTCATTGTAGACCTTGATTACTCTATATGGATTGAGCGCTTATCATGTTTTTTGCTCGCATATTCGGCAAGCTAGTCGGGAAAGCGTTTAAGGCGCGCTTGACCTGAACTGAATTATTGCCGTTTGCCGCAGACATACAGTGCATACAATGCATAAAAACAATTCACAAAGCCGATTGCAGCCGAAAGCCGGTATCGTCATCCTCATCGCCTGCGTGCTTACCGCTGCCGCATCTTCTTTTGCAGTCAGCGCCGCCAACACGGACCGCGCTTTCAAACGCGGCGCCTACCGCCTCGTGGAGATATGGGACTCCGGCGTGTTCTTCGTCAGCGCTAGAACGTTAATCGCTCTCAGCTCGAAATCAACTACACCACTCAGTCCGGACGTTGAAAAAAGGCATCAAAAGGATCTTGCGGCCATGCTCATTCTTGACGGACCTGTTTTGCCTGCTCTGGCGGCAAAAGCCATTTTGCTGGGCAAGCCTGCTAACGTCGTCGATGTAAATGCAGTCGCCTGGCTGATGTGCATCCTGCAGACGGTGACTGGCGCACTGGTCTTACTTGTTTCGTTCTGTGCCACCGGCAGCAGGCCAACGGCTCTGGCAACGGGTTTGATCTGGGCGATCTACCCGCCGGCGGTGATCGCCACACAACGACTGGGGACGGAAACGCTGAGTACAGCACTTTTGCTGGCGGTCTTGCTCTGCTTCAGCCTGGTAATGAAATCAAAAGAAAAGAATTTAGACTATCTGATTGCCCTTGCATACGGCGGAGTTTTCTTCGCGCTTTTGCTGCTCACCAAGCCTGTTTTAATGTTCTGCGTTCTACTTCCTTTTGCGTTCGTTCTTGCTAGTCTGCAGAAGAAAGCGGCTTTGAAAGCAGTGCTTATTTTTGGTGCCGCCACTGCCATGGCACTGTCGCCATTTTGGATTTTCACTCAGCAAGCAACCGGATCGATTTGTTTCATACCGCAGCGAATACCTCTCTTCAATGCGCTGGTCTCGAACAGTCTCATATCAGACGGGCTGCAGTGCGTGCCTCAAACTCCCTTACCGGACAAGCTGGCGCGATTGAAATCGGTTGCCGCCATAGAAATCACGATGTTCCTCGAGGATCCGATTGCGCACACGGATTTGAATCTGAGAAAGCTGCCCCGCATTTTCTGCGAACCCTGGAATGACTTCAGGCGCTCTGTCTGGCTTGTCGGTCCGGCAGGCGTGAGATTCACTCATCAGTTGCTTGCTCTTATGGGTCTTGCAGCCCTTGGTCTGGCTCTGGCACAAGCAGGAAATAGTCTAAAGAGTGTTATCTCCAGAAAGGCTGGAGATCAAATAGATTCAAGCAGCGCAACGGCAACACTTCTCTTGCTGGCTCTTTTTGGCCATCTCGTTTATGCCGCGTTTGAGGGCATTCCTCGCTATGGATTTACGGCGGCGCCGCTTTCGCTGATTTTAGTGACATGGGCGATATGGAAATGCCGAAAATCTTTAATGCAAAAGCTCAGGATAATTCGATTGACAGCGCCTTTGATTTTGCTTGTTTCGCTGGCAAACTTCGCGCCAATGCCGGTACTTCTTTCTTACCTCGGCTCACCCATTCTTGCAGGCATTCTACTGGCCACTGCCAATTCTGCACTTTTCGGCTGGCTCGTGCTGGAGACTGCAGCGGCCGCCAGACACTCCTCCGTCTCCTTCGATGAGCGGCTTATCAAAGGAGCGAGCGCCCTCTGCTTTACCGCATTTACCGTGCCCGCGATTCTCAGCACGATTTATGAAATGCGCTGTGCAGAATTGAAGTCCCAGATATCAGGTCCTGTTCTGGCAACAAGAGACATAGATCTTTCCGGAAATGCGAAAGCAAATGCCGGAAAAGCTGTTGAGTGGGCGATGATACTCATAGATGCAAGCAAAGAGATTTCTCAGTCGCACATTACTTTGAACGGGCACAAACTACACGAAACACCGCGCAATGTCTTTTTCTTTCACCAGCAAAGGTATAACGTCTTTACCTTTCAAGAGCAAATCGCAGATGCGCTCAATATCGATTTACATGACGTCAGGCAATGGCGCGCCGTACCTGTCCCTGTCGAATATGTCAATTTGAATGGGAGAAATAAAATCACAGTGTCGCCTCCGCCTGCCGCACCACTCACCATATATGGTGACTACAATGAAGTGGCAAGCAAGATGGTGCCTACACTTGGTTATCTCAGCCAGAGCCGAATTTTTGTCAGTGCGACCTCCCTTGACTGGCGACCTCGCTGGCATGTTTTGACGGACGCACCATCTGAGTCGATGATCGAGTCGAATGAACCAAAGTATCAATTACCTCCCAATGCCGATCTTTCTGATGCACCTGGAATGCAAAAGGGCAGATATCGCATGCTTCTGGCCCTTGGGTTTAGTAAAACCGGACGACAAAAGGAATTCGATGCGGAGAGCAAAACGTTTGCGCTTAGCTCGCTCAAGTTCAGCGATGTGAAAGGTCCGGTCGATGTGCATTCGGAAGGTCAAAACGAAGGCACGATAACAATCAAGACCAATTCAAGAGCGGAATACTTGTTGAACGCGCAACCGAGAAGCACGCATCTAAATGTGGAGTTGAGCGGGAAAGCCGGGACTGCTAATGGAGATCGCAAGCAAGCGATTGTCTCAATCAGGCTGGGCGGCCCACAGGTTTCACAAGCCACTCTTTCGGAACATCCCCACGATTCATTGTATTACGACTGCCTGGGCCAACCCAAGATTGAATCCATCTCCTATCCTAACGCCACGCAAATGCTCAATCTCACCCAAAAAGAAAGGGCGCCGCTCGAGATAAAAACCATCTTCCCGCTCGATGTGGTGAGAGGAAAAGGAGATCATCTGACAGTCGAAATAATGCCCTTGGCAGACGGCACCGAATTAAGACTGGAGGATGCGGAGCTGAATGTGCGCGAGGTCGAGTGGCCCGATTTGGACCACGGCGAGGCGTTCGTTTACTGACTAATCGAGAGATTGATAGTCAGCCGGCAATCCAGCGTTGTAGATGCGATCGAACACTTCGGCAATGCCTTCTTCCCCGCGCTTCGGATGACCACCGGAAACAAGCTCCACCAGCCGCTGCCAGGTAAGGTTTTTAAACAACTCCGCATCGAAATTGGCGGCACGCTCGCGCTCCGATTCGAGCACTGCAATCACTCGAGCCGAAGGCAGCTGGAAGAAAGAGTCTACGCATCTGGAGTCGAAGTGATTGTCGCGACCGTTATACATGATCTCGGAAACTTTCTCGATCGGCATGCGATTGCGATAGTGACGCTTGGAAGTCAACGCGTCGAACACATCGGCGACAGCGATAATTCTTGAAAGGAAGGGAATATCGTCACCCTTCAATCCGCGATAATAGCCGGAGCCGTCCACTTTTTCGTGGTGGCACGAGGCAACGAAAGGCACGTCTTGAAGGCGGCGAGTAAACGGCAGATTGGAAAGCAAATCGTAAGTGATGCTGGCGTGCTTTTGCACCGTTGCGTACTCATCAGGCGTCAGACGTCCGTCTTTCCAGAGTATTTTCTCCGGCACTCCGATTTTGCCGTAATCATGCATCATCGCAGAATAGCGCAGCACATCGATATCGTCATCAGGCACATTCATGGCCTGCCCGACCAGCAAACTATAATTGGTTACACGAATGGAATGACCGGCGGTGAGCGGGTCTCTCTGGTCAATGGTCTGGGCCAGCGTCTCCAATGTCTTGTCGACGAATCTTTCAATTTCGCCATAAGCCTGAGCTTGTTCGATCAAACCGGCGGCAACTGCAGTCAGTCCTTCGAGCCAGTCTTCATCTTCGTTGGTGAACGGCCCGTCAAATTTGTTCAAGACCTGAAACACGCCTATCACTTCTCCGCCGCGGGCTAACATAGGCACGCAAAGAACGCTGGAAGTCTGATATCCGGTATTGCGATCGACAGCCGGGTCAAAACGAGGATCTTGATACGCATCCGGAATGTTGATCATGCGACCGGTGCGTGCGCACTCGGCGACGATGCTGTTGCCGCCTACGGGAATACGAATCATGCGATGCCCGACAAGCCCCTGTGCTACTTGCGTCCACAATTCAGCCGCCTGCGCATCTAAAACGAAAACGGAACAGCGATCGCATTTGAGCATTACTTGTGTTTCGCGAGTAATCACATCGAGCAGGGAGTCAAGCCGGCGCTCGCTGGCCATGGCTCTCACCACTCGATAAAGACCGGAAAGAGGGCGCAAGCGATCGAGTTCTTCTTGCTGCCTCAAAGACTTGATTTCACGCTCGATCAATTCGACTTCGCGCTTGTTCAGCTCGGCTTCAAACTTGTTCAAGGAGTCGGCACGCGATTCCACGTCGTCATGCCCGGCGACTCCCGTTGCCAGCGCACAATCTGTTGCGACATGCTCATGCACCGCCTGGCTCTTGGCGCTCTTCTTCGTTTTATCAGCGGTTTGCGCCTTAGCCGGTTTTGCTGCCTTCGCCTTATCGCCCTTTGCCATTTGTCACGCTACCTCAGCCATAGTTGCCGTTAACATCTTCGCACTCGAACACCCTGGAGTTCACTGGCCCGATCGCCCAAAATTTGTCACCCAGGTGGTCTCAGGAGGGTCAGGGGCTGGAGCCTAGACCAATATACCCACTTAAAGATTTAAAAGACAGTTATTGGCCAAATATTGCGTACCGTCAGGAGGGCACGTTTTTCACCAGACTGAAATCAGCAGGGAAGCCATAGACTGCCCGCAGTACTTCGTTTTGCCTTATTCTTCCGGAATGTGCGGAAATCTCGGCGGTGCTATCCAGCGCCAGAAGAGCAAACAGGCTCTGCCGATCACGCGGTCCTGAGGCAAGAAGCCCCAGACATGGCTGTCTTCGGAGTTATTGCGATTGTCGCCCATCATAAATAGGTGGCCGGCAGGAACGATAATCGGGTCATTCTGTCTGGCTTCATCGCCGAAAGGTCTGATCATTTTGCCGGTCGATGAAGGCCCGCCGATATCGCCAAGGACGTTGCGGTCATAGTTTGGAGCTTCTTTTACGTAGCTGCTTTCATCCAGTAATTGACCGTTTATGTAAACCCCTTCGCCTTTCTGAATGCGAATGTGATCGCCGGGCAATCCAACCACGCGCTTGATGAAAGCCGGCTCGTAAGGCAAGAAAGGCAGCCCTGTCAAGCGGCCCAGCACGGTGAGAGGATCGTTTTTCAGATCCTGTCCGCCCATTTCTATGGGTGGCGGATAGAAAACCAGGATGTCTCCCCGCTGAATCGGTTTGCCGATGTGATGCGAGACCTTTTCCACCAGCAGGCGATCGTTAATCTGCAAGGTGGGCTCCATCGAGCTCGATGGAATATAGCGCGCCTCGGCAAGTGCGAAACGAATGACGATGAGCAGAACCAGCGTGACGACGACTAGCTCGACTATCTCCTTAACTACCGAGACCACAGGCGATCCGGATGTTTCACTTGAACCATTGGATCCACCTGAGCCTGTATTGCTGCCGTTCGAAGGATTTGGCACTTCCTTAGAGCCTGTAGATGATGCGGGCGCCTCAGGCGGCGCGGCGGTGACTGATTCTGATGGCTCCATGGAGTGGGTTTTAGCCTCGAGCTCGAAAAATTAGACAGTGTCGATTATACAATCTTCAGGCAGGACTGGCTCTCTATCTTCCAGCCGTTTTCGCCGAAGCGCTGCCGACTGTCTCTTTGTCGCGGGTTTTCAAGTCACCCTTTTTTATGACGCTCTCCATTGCCGAAACATATTGATCGAGGTCATCTGGTGAATTCATCTCTGTTACCGAGACAAGAAGATGGTTCTTCAGTTCCGGATAGAAGAATGAAAGATCGATGCCGCCTAGAATTCCGTGCGCTTTCAATTCGTCGAGAACCTGTTGAGCCGGTGCTATCGTCTTGATGACGAATTCATTGAAGAAGGGTTCGTCAAACGCGGATTCGATTCCACTTAGGGCTGTCAGCCTATCTTTCAGACTGTGAGCGCGTTGCAAGCTGATGTTAGCCAGCTCCTTCAATCCGACCGGACCGACGCTGACGATGTAAACCAGCATAGCCAGAGCATTGAGAGCCTGGTTGGTGCAAATATTGGACGTCGCTTTGGCGCGGCGAATATGCTGTTCGCGCGTTTGCAAGGTCAACGTGAAGGCTCTCTGCCCGCGATTATCGACAGTGACACCGCAAAGACGTCCAGGCAATTGGCGAATAAACTCTTTCTTGGTGGCCATGTATCCGGCAGAAGGTCCGCCGAATGACAGCGAATTGCCGCAGGGTTGAGCGTCTCCGACAACTATGTCGGCTCCGAAATCTCCGGGAGCTGTAAGCAGACCAAGCGAGATTGGCTCGGAAACTACGACAAGATGCGCTCCTGCTGCGTGAACTTTCTTGCCGAGTGCTTCGAGATCTTCCAGACAACCAAAGTAGTTAGGGTATTGAATGACCACACAGCTAGTCTTTTCGTCGATGGGAAGCTTGGCCAGGTCAGTTGCGCCGGAGCTGAAGCTTGCTTCTTGATAGTCGAGACCGCAAGACTGGCAGTAGGTTTTGGTTACTTCCCTGTACTCGGGATTTACCGAGTGAGCGACTACGATTTTCTCTTTTGTCGTCAAACGGCTGGACATCAAGCAGGCTTCCGCCAGTGCTGTGGGTCCGTCGTACATGGAAGCATTAGCAACTTCCATACCGGTCAAAAGGCAGATGGCCGTTTGAAACTCGTAGATAGCCTGCAGCGTGCCCTGGCTGACTTCAGGCTGGTAGGGCGTATAGGCAGTGGAGAACTCGCCACGCGACAAGATGTTACCCACAATTGCCGGCACATATCTGCGATATGACCCGCCGCCCAGGAAGCTGGCTTGTCTCGAAGCAGGAATATTGCGATTGGATATCGCCTGGACTTCTTTTGCCAACTCTTGCTCACTCATGCCGCTGCGCAAGTTGAGCGCTTTTGCTCTCAGCTTCTCGGGAATGTGCTTGACGAGCTCCTCGAACGAGGAAACGCCAATGCTTTTAAGCATCTCCTTGCGTTCGGCATCGGTGTGAGGCAGGTATGGAAAGTTGGCTTCGTTGTCAGTCATGCCTTTAACTCTGATTTGTGTTTGGGTGGAATTTGTTGTTTTCAAGCACGTCTCAGAGGGCGAAACGTGGTGAGAAACTGGCGCAATGAGTGGGCGCGCCGAACAAGTTTATAGTTTAAACGCTGGCAAATCCGGAAGTGCGTTCTATCTATTAATATTGTTTCTCATAAGCCGGGACTGAAGACGGGCCGAGATAGGGGCGTGAGTGCTCAACTTGAAAATCTCCGCGTTCTGGCAAGCGATCAAATTACACAGATTAAAGATGGCAGGCACTGAGAGCGATAAGGAAACAAGAGTAATCGTGGGGCTCGGCAACCCGGGTCTGGAGTATGCGCGCACTCGCCACAACATGGGCTTCATGATCGTCGATAGCATAGGCACCAAGCATGGTGCCACGCCGACCACTAATAGCCGCTTGAAATGCGAATTTTCCAAGTTCGACTATCGCGGCAAAACGATCATGCTCGTTAAACCCATGACATATATGAATCTGTCAGGAGACAGTCTTTTGGCTGTAAAGCAATGGTTCAAACTGCCCATCTCATCCTTCATCGTCGTGCACGACGACGTCTCCTTGCCGCTTGGCAAACTGAGAGTGCAAAACGGCGGCGGTGCAGGTGGCCAGCACGGAGTCGAATCAATAATAAATGTTCTGGGCGGCGACACTTCGATCGTGCGCTTGAAGTTCGGCGTCGGACCCGATCCTGGTGGGGACAAACGGGCTAGCTATGTGCTTTCCAGAGTCCCCGAGGCAGAGCAGGAACTGCTGGCACAATGTTTGGAATTAGCCGAGAAGTGCATTTTTACCTGGGTAAATGAAGACACTTTGAAAGCGATGAACAAATTCAATTCTATGGATCTACGTCCGGAAGCTATTGCTGAAGCCGAAGAGAAGAGGCGCAAGCGCGATGCGGCCGCTCAAGAAAGAAAAGAAAAGCTGGAACGCGAAAGGCTAGAGAAAGAACGGCTGGAAAGTGAAACCGTTAAAGAAGATGGTCTCTTGCCTTAGCTTGAACTAGGAGGCGCAGGCGCCTCCCCTACATATGATGGTAGGTGCCCGCCGAATTTTGCTGTCGGCGATACTGGCAGATATCGAAAGTAGGTATCAAATATGCACCAGGGACTTCGACGAAGCAAAGTACCCGTAAGCATCTCAGCATCTTGGCAAACGCATTACGGTTTGTATCGAAACGAAGATCTTTTTCCCTTCGTTTTTAACTGTGTAATTTCGTAGGTTAAAGAAAAAGTGTGTGAAAAATCATCAAACAACGGACCTTTAGGGCGGATGTCATTAATCTAGAATTGGCGCTGCGTCATGAAGATCTCTTTTAAGAGTGGTTTCCCAAAAACCTGCTTTTGCCAAACTGGCAGCCTGAGGGCGCTCTGATGGGATTTTCGCTATCGGCCTAGCGCCTACATGGGGTGTCCAAGTTGAGTTCTGTTGCAGACAAGCTTTTCAGCAATAAAGAGGGCAGCGCCAGTCGTAATTTCTTCCTTTCCGCTCTGTGGTGGTCACTGTGGGGCATGAGTGCAGGAATGATCGGCGGTCTGGAGTTTTCCATGCCCGACCTGGTCAAAAACGTGCCGCAATTGGCGTTTCCGCATGTGCGGATGTTTCACGTGAATGCCGTTGCCGTTGGCTGGCTATCTATGGGTTATGTTGGCTCAATCTTTTACATGGTCCCAAATCTTTGCAAGACCAAGCTCTGGTCGGAGCGGATTGGCAACATGACCATGTGGGCGTGGAACCTGGTACTGGTTGGCGCCTTCTGCACACTACTCAACGGCAACACCGAAGGTCGAGAGTATGCGGAGCTGGGTGCCGTTCTAGACGTGATGGTGGCCGTCGCCCTCGTGTTGGTCGCCTTGAACATTTACATGACCATCCTCAACAGAAGGGTCAAGAAGCTCTATGTGACATTGTGGTATTTCCTCGGCTCGCTGTTCTGGTTCCCACTTGTCTGGATTATTGGTCAACGCACATTCGTAGCATTACCCGGTCTTAACGACGCAATCGTCGGCTGGTTCTACGGACACAACATTCTCGGAATGTGGTTCACGACGGTAGGCGTCGGCATGATGTATTACCTGTTGCCCAGGCTGACGCAGGCTCCTCTTTACAGCCATGGTTTGTCAATGCTTGGATTCTGGGGCATCGCTCTTTTTTATGCTCCTACCGGCACACACCACATCACTCAGTCGCCCGTTCCGGAATGGCTGAAGGCAATTGCCATCATTTCTTCGATATTCCTTTTAGTGCCCGTACTCACAGTACTGACCAATTTCTTCATGACAATGAAAGGTCGCTGGGGTCAAGCGGTCACCGATCTTCCACTGCGCTTTGCCGTGACGTCGTGCATGTTCTACCTGGTCACCTGCGTTCAGGGTCCGTTCCAGGCGACCCGCTGGGTCAACTGGTACCTGCACTTCACTCAGTGGGTAGTCGGGCACGCACACCTGGCTTTGCTCGGTACCTTTTCTTTCATTCTCACATCGGCAATGTACTACACCCTGCCAAAACTGACCGGACGGGAGTTTTACAGTCAAGGGCTGATCAGAGCTCATTACTGGCTCAAATTCCTGGGCTTCCTTCTGATGATGACGTCACTCACCATTGCCGGTTTGATTCAGTCGGCCGGATGGGCAATGGGAATACCAGTCGATCAGTGGGGTCTGCAAATCAGACCATACTGGTTCTTCAGGGGAATAAGCGGCATCATGA